>CAIQCE010000026.1 GCA_903870185.1 uncultured Gammaproteobacteria bacterium | reverse complement strand
TTGATTCAATTTATCCATAAGGAACTTTTTATGACTTATAAAGCAGCTAAAGCTATTGCCTTGTTCCAAATTGCAGGGGGTGTGGTTGGTGTTTTGATGGGCCTTTGGCCATTTTTAAAAATCGGTAGTGCAGAAGGGGGCGTAAGTGTTTTAGTCGGTTATTATGCAATTTGCCTTTTCTTCAGTGCCTTATATGCATTTTCATTATGGGCAGGTTTAGAGCTCTGGAAGGGGAAGCGTATTGGATACACGGCCTCTATGTGGGTTCAGGCCTTACAAATCCCTCTAATTTCAAGTCAATATCTGGTTTATAATTTTGTTTCAGGTATCAGCTTAGCGGCAATTGTTGGTGTATTTGGGCCGAGCATCAAATTCCTATTGGGTAATAGTTTTTCATTAGGGTTTGATAGACCAGGAGCGCCTTTTGCTGTAGGAATCAATTGCTTGGCGATTTTGATATTGATATTCCTTTACACTCATTTCCGTAAAGTACATAAGTAGGTTGAGCGTCCTGTAGGTTGGGCCAAGCATACATTGCTTGGCGCGGCCCAACGTTCTTTTGTATGGGTTTTTGGGTGTGCATGCTAACGCTTTGCCCACCCTGCGTTATTGATAGTATGGAGTTATGACCAGTACATATTATTTTTCTACCGGATCTTTCAATAGAAAAAACGTCAGCACAGAAACAATAATAATAACCCTAAGATTCATTATGACGACACTATGTAGGCTCGAAAGAGCAGAATACTGCAGGGTGCTGATCACTAATTGTTGTTTAACGGGACTGAGTTGCTGCAAAAGCTCGGTAAATAAATGTTGATGGTCTACTAAGATCTTATCTAAATATCCTCGTTGAATGGCTGAAATTTCAGAGCTAGAGCTCAACAATTTATAAACTTCACGACGACCTGCATGAGAAAATAGAATGCTTCCGATAGAAATGGAGAATATTGAAGCTAGGAAATTGATGGTCGATAGTATTCCAGAGGCTTCGCCGGCTTTTTCAGCGGGGAGGGAATTCATGCCTAAACTGAGAAAGGTTGACATCCCAAGTCCCAAGCCTGCACCGCAAAAGAGTAGGCTCGGCCATAAACTCGCATAAGTCGTTTGGATATTGATAAAGCTTAAAAGAACAAAACCAATCATCATGCAGGCAAGGCCAAACAAGGCGGCCAGCCTTAAACCCAGCGCCCTAATAATTTTATTAGAGAAGAGTGAGATCATGAACATCGTGAGACTGGCAGGTAACATAGCAAGGCCCGATTCGAACGTTGTGTAATTCAACAATAGACTATTTTGAGTATAGAGATTAAAGAAATACAAAATGGTTAGCAGTGAGAAAATAGTATTTCCAACCCCAGCAATACTGAGCACAAATAATTTTTTTTCAAAATTTGTAAAATCGATCAAGGGGCTATTGGTATAGTTTTCAACCAACCAGAACAAGATTAAAATCAAGGAGCCACCAACTAGTAAGCTTAAAGTCGCGAATTTAGTCCATCCCCAGATGTTGCCTTCCACTAACCCCAGTACAAATGGAACCATTCCAAAGACAAATAATAATAATCCCAGCATATCTAATTTAGTCTGATAAGCTCCAATGAAAGGTCTCGGACTATGCTTGATTTTGAAGGGAGTTAAGACTGCCACGACACTTAAAATCGGGATCATAAACCAGAAAATGGCTTTCCAGCTATAGACAGTGGTTAGGAATCCTCCAAGGCTAGGGCCCAAAGCATAGCCTAAGCCCATAGCTCCCGTAATAGCGCTGATTGCAAGATCCTGATGTTCTTCGGGGAAGTGTACCTTTACAATCGCGAGGGCGCTGGGGGTCACCAATGCTGCCCCAATACCTTGTAATAAGCGACCGATTAAGAGTCCCACAGCAGATGTGCTTATGGCGATCACAGTAGCAGCGATCCAAAAGGCAAAAATACCGAATAAGAATAAATGGCGCCGACCATACATATCACCTAACTGGCCACCAATAATGATCAAAGAAGCGGCTGTTAGTAGATAAATGTTAATGGTCCATTGAGCAGCGCTAGCAGATAGATTCAATTGATTCTGAATCGAAGACATCGCATTCGTCACGGCAGTCGTGTTGAAGTTCACGCAAAATACGGCAAGGGAAATGATGATTAAGAGTAGCCAGCTGCTAAATTCGATATGGGGCTTGGAGGATGTTTCGACCATGATGGGCTCTGATAATTAAAAGATCAGATTCTAATTTTAATAAGGGCGGGAGACAAGCACTTCCCATTAATTGTAGGTTGCTGTAATTGTAGATTGGTCCCATTGTAGGTTGGTCCCAAGCGCAGCGCGGGCCAACGTAAAAAATTCACTGCGAGACTATTTGTCATGTAGGTTAGCGCCAAGCGAAACACGGCCTAACAAATCAATACTGAGATTCTCCTGGATCCTCTGGTCAAGCCAGAGGACGACGGCTTTTGTGCATGGTGCGAAGCCATCCTCCACGTCGTAGTCCCGCTAATGCCGCTGTCCCGCGACTTGTTCCTGACTTAAGCACTTTTCCAAAAATTTCCTTATAAAAATCCAAATACTCCTTGTCCCGAGCGGGGCACCTAAAAATTTTGAAATGTAG
>CAIQCE010000025.1 GCA_903870185.1 uncultured Gammaproteobacteria bacterium | reverse complement strand
CTGGGCACTCCTGCCCCAGCCTTGAGAGGCACTTTTTCAATTTGTTTCCATAACGCCTCTCGATGTAAATCAAAATCACTATGCCAAACGACATCTTGCAAAGTTTCCTTTTTGTCATCTGATAATAAATCGACAATGTCTAATTGAAGCTGTGGTTCCATTGCACCAAATAACTTAGCTCCCTTCTCTAATAACATTATATTAATTAATTCTTTTAGATGCTTTGGATCAATATTTCGATCACGCATCAAAACATTCAACAATTGAATCAGATCATTTACATTAAGACTTTGATCACCTAACAACTTCGCTGCAATACCTCTACAAACATCATCGCCTTTGATAAGCTCAATCACAATGTATTTTCGTTCAATCTCAAACATCCCTTGAAACATCTTAAGGTCATCGAGGCGTGCTGTTCGCTTCTTTTTTTCATCTTGAATATCTCTGAGCCCATTAATGTCCACTCGAGGATCCCGACTTCTAACAGCTATCTCACGATTCAATTTAAGTAAATTCCTATCATCACGGGTATCAATGAGCTTTCCGTTATCATCATACCAATGACAAAAAATACCTTTTAAAATCACCGCCTTTTGACCAGGGTATTTCATGACCTCTAGACTAAAGACAGGATCATTCCATAACTGCCTGAAAGCCTGAATTCGAGTCGCAATAGAAGCGGGCTTTAAGTTAGGGGGGTTATCAAATTGTCTTCGAATTTCTGAAGCCAAATGCATGCCCCAAAATTGCAAATCAATATCAGGATCAATATGCTCTTCTTTTTTTCTCGCTTTAAGATGAGGAAATATTCCACGGACGTAAATATCACCCATCATCAAAAACATCGCATCATATCGTTTACTAGTAGGAACATTGATTCTCAAATAATCAATATGCGCCCTTAAATATTTCAAAATCTCCGAAGCCCTTGCCTTGAGTTCACCCTCACAAAAATATTGTTCAATTTTTTGATTGGAAAGTTTGTTAAGACGATCACCAAATGCATGATTTAAAAACTTCTTATATCCATTTAAATTATAGGGGATATTACGCAAATATTGATAAGCTTGATTCGCAATCCAGCATCCTATGATAAGAATAACCAAAGAACCAATTAAAGGAGTGGCATACTTAACCGCTGCATATAAAGCGGCATCCCAATTATTATCCCCGCCAGTAGGGATAAAATCATCGGTGGGAGGGCCTTCAGGGCCAATAAAAGGTGGAACTATGGCATTCACTATAAGAGGGGATAGATAGAGGATATAGAGCGTCACCAAAGTTACGCTGATGATGATAAAAGTAGCAGTCGTCAGCACAAAAGCACCGCTGATCTCCCATTCACGTCGTGCAATAATGAGATCGTGCTCACCTAAAAATCTTTGCCAAGGAGACGGATGGAATCCTGCCACTCGATGATAGAGCAATGGATGCTCAACCTCTGTATTAAAACTCAAAGGCAAGGCATTGGGAGCATGACTCCAATCGGTGGGCTTTATATGGAGGTGTTGGCCGAAAATTAATCTTTGTGTGCCATTGTTGTTTTTTTTAGTTATTTTTTTAGCAAGCGCTCTTGCCGCACTACTAGCTGCTGCATTTAAAGATAGCACTCTCTTGGAGTTTCTCCGGACTACTTTTCTTGCTCGTGCCGCTGCACTGCCGACGATTAATTCTGCATCAGCATCTGAGCCTTCTGAATCTACTTCAGCATCATCTTTCAGATCAGGGCCGGAAAAATACGGATGGCGTATTGGTGCTGCGGGAGCTTGTGGAAAACGACCTCTGGCTGGTGGCTTGGTTGTGCTATATCCGCCCCTTAAGAGGGCTGCTCGTTGTCGCTCAAGATTTTCATGTCCGAATGGAGCTCGTGTTCTTGGCATCATCGACTCTCTTGAAGGTTAAGAGTCAAAATGAAGAAGCTCGAAATCTTATGGCTTAAACTATAATGCTGCATTTGAAAATCTCAGGTCATCAAATGGCTTCTTGCCCAAATTAATCATTCCCTGAGTCGAGCAATAAACTAACATATTGACATTAAATTGGCCAGGCCTAGCTCCCACTCACACTACAGTAAGCGACATAAGTAGCACCCACATAACCTGGTCTTCCCGTATTTTGTAGAATGCTTGTACCACTTCCTATGGTGCTCCTTACGTAAATATCCACGCTACATGAAGTGATATTATTGGCGGTATTACAAACCTGGATATCTCCTGGTTTCATCGAATATAAAAATACAGAAAATGTATGAGCAGCATCATTTTGAGTCCCCATATATAGAAAATTAGGGGTCACAACCACACTACCCGTTAGCCCGGAAGGACAGGGAAATTGGATATTATAAGTGGTTTTAGATGTATCAACTGTATTTTGATAAGTACAACTAACATTAGGGCCAGAGCCTATTAAAGGGTTCATACTATTATTATTCGCCTCTGGTGGCTTACAATATCCTGCCGCTGCCAATCCACCTGATGCCGTTCCACCTCCTTGCAAACTCGGCTGGGTAATTTCAGCTCGAAGATAACACGTTGATTCTGCTCCAGTACAAAGATCAGCTTGTGGGGTAGCGGTATTCACATCCGTGACTGCATATGCATTCGGCAATGCTGCTGCGATTCTTTGGGCCTTTAAATATTCACTACCCGGAAAAGGCAAAGCCACCCAAAAACGTGGCGTTGTTGAGTCCTGACTCCAACAATAATTCATACCATAGTGACTTTGATAATCACTATTTGGCAAATAATTCACAAAATTACTGCTCGGTACTCCGCTGCTACCACAAAGATAAGCAATAGGCCAAGAGCCGTTATTATTCACATTGTAACTAATCGCCGCTTGTAAAATATTTTGAACTTCCATCGCGGCTTTATTGATGCCCGCATCTTCCGCATTCTTATGCAAAAGCATGATACCCATCGAAGCGATGATGGCAATCACGGTGATCACTAAAAGCATTTCGATTAAAGTAAAGCCTCGATTTTTTTTAAGAAATATATGCATAATAATTTACTCACAATTCTGACTATCAAATGTTTGTAGTTGTTTAAAATTAGCTAAGCTGCCCGTTAAAATCCAAAGTGGAGTTCGAGTCGAAGCCACCGAAGCATTCACTCCCATCGACCAGTAAAGACTAGGATCGTTCACATTGATCAAAGCACCTAGACTCGCTTGATAAATCGAAAGATTGGCGTCATTTACAAAGTATGCTTTAACCATCAACTGATAAACGGGCCTATTATCCGTGGTTTTTTGCCCTGAATCTACGATCAATGCTTGATAGTGATCAATTAAACTGGATTGTATTAATGGGGTTGATAAATACTGCCCACTTAAAACCGGCAACAGATCTTGATTGATCGTCGGAAATATCCCGTTAACACATATTTGAGAATGATAATACAAATTTAAGGCTTGAAAGCAATTTGCGATATCCGCCTTGATCGTCGCAACGGTCATCGTTTTTTGATACTGATTATAACGATTGATACTCAATAATAAGATGCCTGAAATCACGGCAATAACCAATAGTAATTCTAAGAGGGTAAACCCCCGCTTATTGCAGAGTGCAGGTGAAATTATTATCGTCATCACAACTCGAACTTACAAAATTACTTTTAACAGCAGAACAATCGGCAACACTCATTAATTGTGTGCTGATGGTGGCCGAATTAGTCGTACCCACCACGGTAATTTCATTACCCCATGGGTTCATTAATTTAGCAGAAGTAGGAGTCCCAGTTGTCGGGGTCAATTGCAAATCAGTCGTATCCGGCAAAAACCCGGCGTTATATAAGTTTAAAATCGCATCCGAGCTTAGCCCTGAAAAATTATTAGTGCCACCATCCCAATCTTGTAAGGCTCCCATCACAGACGCAATTTCACTCACAGCGTGATTGATGGCTTGATCCTTCCTGGCTTTTAAAAAATATTGAGTGGCTGTGATCAGAATACTCGAAATAATGGCTACTGAAAGCAATACCTCTAATAAACTGATACCACGTTGCCTTAAGTTGAATGATCGGCTCATTCAGAAACTCCCGATCCTAGGCTATCCCTAAATTAAAAAAACATGCAATGAGCCATTGACTCATTGCATGCTAGGAATTTAAAACTGAGTTAAGGTTGTCCAATGGTAACGGTGAATGTCCAAGGTGCTGTACTAGTGCAAGCCCCGTTACTAGATGAATAGCCAGCAAGCAATGCAGCACAATCATTCTGTGTAGGCAATGCGGTTGAAACAATGGCCCCATTAACAGTACTAGCGATAGCAACAGTAATTGGACTATTCCAAGGATTATTGAGTTGATAGCTACCTGCAGCACCAGATACATCTGCTGTTTGAGCCACAAATCCGCCCACGACCAAAGTGTTCATACTAATCCCAGTATAATCTGCATTTTGATTGCGATAATTCTGCAATCCAGCAACCACTGTACCAATTTGTCCTCGAACCTTGTTCACATTTTGGTTTTCGCTCGCAACGAAGAAGTAGCGAGTCGCCATTACTAAAATAATAGCAATGATAGATAATGACAGCATGACTTCTAACAGACTGATTCCACTCTGTTTAGTTCTATTAAATCGATTCAATGAGATCAACATATTAATTTCCTTTAGTTAGTTAAATACAAACAGTTACCCGACCACAAACATAGTTCAATCTCGAATTTCAGGATCAAGATCGTCCTAATTCTATTTTTTTTGAATAAAGATTTACCCCTATTATCCAAAAACCCATTCTTTCAGGCGGCAATGATACTACCAATTGTGTAAATCCCAAAGACTACAGTTGCAGCCATCAAAGCCCCTAGCATTAAAAACAAAGCACCAACCACTTTCCCAGAAACGATTATTTTCTTCGCCGCCAGCCTATTCGCTTTTTTCCCGAGACTCAACAGCGCGTGTTCAAAACCTTTTCCTTTAGCCACCACCTTAAGTCGCATCAAATCTTCTTCACCAATCAAATCGGTATCCAGTACATCCGCGATATTTTCTTTGCCACCACTTAAACGAATTTCCATCATCCATAAATGCCAAGCCAAATAGGGCTGTGCATCTTGGTGCATGATTCTTAGGGATTTATTCAGCGTAACGCCATTACTTAACAATAGTCCTAAAGTCTCCATAAAGCGGGCAGCTGTTGTTTCTCTGTAAAGCGATAATAAGGGAACCTGATCCACATATTTCCGACTAGGGCCCACCAACTGTGTCAACATCTCCCACAGCGCCATGAAAAATCCAATAAGAACCAGTAAAATCAACCACCACCAATTGTCTAAAAATGAAGCGGTATAATATAAATTCTGTCCTACTCCAGGCCAAGTTGAAACTGGTTTTATATCCGCAAAATTCGTTAAGACTGAAGATTTAATAAAAACCAACATCACCAATGAAGAGGCAAAAATCACAAAAGGATAAAGAGTTGAATTGACAAACTCCACCAATGCATTCGTCTGCTGAGCCAAGGAAGCTGCTGCAGATTCAATTGCTTCTGCTAAAGTTCCACTGCTTTCACCTGCCCGAACAATTTCCACCGTCGCGGGTGAAAACCATTTCTCCATACCAGTTGCAACCGGTTGCCCTTGACCGATACGTTCGTTAATCCCCATTGCAACTTCTTTAAAAATCCCTTTTGTAGTATCTTGCATGACCTTCACAGCTTGGTTGGCAGGAACTCCATCCTTAACCAGCGCACTTAAATCTTCTAAAAAAGCGAGCTGCTGCTTTCGTCCAAATTCTAAGTATTGCCACTTTTGATGCAGCTTATCCCACATGGGTATCCTGCTTAGCTAACGAAGCTGAATCACCTAAAATATTACTATAATTAAAACTCATATTACGGAATTGGCCGCTAATTTCGCCCATTATTTTTTCAGCATCTAAAGGATCACAAACACCTTGCTTCACTAAAGTTAAAACTCGATCTTCATAGGAATGCCAACCGTTGCTTCGAAGGTAATGATAAAGACCCATCGTATCGCCTTGCTGAATAAATTGCCGAGCGAATTCATCGACCCAAACAATTTCGGAGACAGCTATTCGTCCACTGACACCCAAGCTATTACACTTCACACAATTCGATCCACGCACTTTAAGTTTATCAATATCCTCTTTGAAAACTTCCGTCCAACGAGCCAAAAAAGGGCGATGAATTTTAGACACTTTAATGGGTCTCGCACAATGCACACACAATAACGGTGCTAAACGCTGTGAAATCAAACACACTAATAAATTAGGGCTGGCTAATAAAGAACGTGAAACGCCTAAATCAACTAAACGAGTAATAATTTCAGGGGACGTATTACAGTGCAAAGTCGAGAACACTAAGTGTCCCGTGATCGCCGCACGAGCCATAACAGCCGCGGTATCTTCATCTCGCATTTCCCCCAATACAATCACATCAGGATCCATACGCAAAGCCGTACGTGCCATACTCGCAAAACTTCGATCATATTGTTCCGTATTCACCGGCACCTGCGTCGCACTGCTGACAATTTTTTCAACCGGATCTTCAATCATATAAAGTTTTCGGTGATGATCGAGTTCTTCCATACAGCTCGCGAGAGTTGTCGTTTTTCCTGAACCGGTGGGTCCTGCAATAATCACCGCACCATAAGGCATGTTGACGGCTTTTTTAATTAAATGAACTTGCTCTGGCAAATAGCCTAACTCTTCCAGCGTCGGAATTTTTTCTTCCACAGTTGTCAGCAAACGCATGACCACATCAAAACCTTGATAAGCCGGCAAACTCGCCAAACGTAAACGAACTTTGTGTCCATCAATCTGCAAGGGCATCGATGCATTTTGCGGAATCAAGGGATTAAAGTGAGTACTGGATTGATCCGTTTCTTTATTGAAAGCTACTGAGGCTACTTCTCGACCTAATTTCGGCAACCATTCTGCGTGCAGATACAATTCACCATGTTTTCTAAATCGAATCCGCGCGATATCTTCACGAATTTCCATATGAATATCACTGGCACCTGTATTCAAGGCTTCTTTAACTAAAATTCTTAATCGTTGCTGCTGAGTACTAACAGGGTCGAGACCTCGTCTTGCATCCGGATCATGAATTTCTTGCGCGTTTTCTAATAGCAATCGAATTAAGGAACTTGTGGCGGGATACACAAGACCCGGCACTAAACCTTTATCCTGCATCACCACTTTTGCATTTTGAACTTTACGTGAACCCGGATTGGAAGTCAGAATTGCGCCGCTTAAGAGCACGACGATTTCACCTTGCTCGCGACACCAAGCTAACATTTCAGGAACAGCTCTTTCTTTTGGACTTAGATCAGATTGGCTCGATAAAATTTTACAACTGGCCAAGGAGGCATATTGCTCGAGAAGCTGCTGCTCTAGTTGATTATTCATCGATCAACACCGAAACAATCAGATAAGTAGTTAACGGAGGGCATCCCGGCCTCTACTTATTGATTTCAATGCTTCCTGCGAATTAATGCAACTTTAACAAACTCATACGCTCGCCGAGGATAGCTCAAGGTGCTAAAAACTGCAAGTTGCGTTTATATTTTACAGCAAGACTATCTAACATGTAGGGTGGGCAAAACGTTAGTGTGCCCACCGAACACTATAAAAGGGCGGGATTGTCGGGCTCGCCCTGCATCGAGTCCTTCAAATATTTTAGCCAAGTGCCTATGCAGGGCTTAGCGCCGACCTACACGATAGATAGTATGGAGTTATTCGCACCCTTACGCGTGCGCGGCCCACCAAATCATTAATCTTACATCCCAGGCTTTCGCATTTGTGATGCTTCAATTCGATCCATTCTGTCAACCAACTGAGTCAATACCATCAATGCTAGAAGCGTTAGCTCCTTTGGAGGCATCCGTTGAGGGATAAAGAGATGAGCCGCCCAAAAGGCTGAACCTCCTAGAGCCATAAGGGTTCCTTTTGTCGCCGCTGCTTTCAATTCAGGACTCGATTCTTTAGAGATAGCCACACTCAATCGATATGCAGTCAGCAATAGCCATAAAGCCAATGCGCCAGAACAAAAAATTTTACCTCTATCATATGCCATGATTTTCACTCTATTTAATTGATGTTATATCGGTCGGAATCCTAACGGATCTTGAGGGCGTAGTCTATAAAATTAGAGCAGAAAATGTACAAATTTGGAGTTACCGGAACTATCTAACGTGTAGGTTGGTGCCAAGCGAAGCGCGGCCCAACAATGAAGCAACTTATCCCCTCAAAGCTCATTCATAGACAGCTGCGCATATCCCGAAACACTATTCATCAAAGTTTGCAGAATATTTTCACAAGCCTTCACGATCGCGGCGGTGGAATGAGCAGGGAATATGGATTTTAATAAATTAACAATTTCTTCTTGATTATCAACGTCTAATTGAATTTGCATGGATTTACAGTAAATCGCCAAATTATGGCAAGCATCCGTCAATTGCTGCTGCAAACTGCGGACACCCGCCTTCGTGGAAATCAAAGCCTCCACCAATAATTGCTGCTCAATCTGATCGGCTGCTAAAACCTCAGATTTGACTAATGTCCGAATTGCTTCCGCCGAATTCATGGATGAAGAGCCATTTAATTGATCCTTCAACCGCACTAAGGGTAAGTAAATCCTTTGATGCCAATGAGAAATAGCAGAGCTCAAAGTCGTAATTTCCTTTTTACCCAAACGGCCCCGCTGCATAGTGGCTGCCCAAAGAATAAACAATAATAGGTTAACGTTGATCCCATGACGGTTCTTCAAGCCCTCAAGCCAAATCCCTACATTCGACTGAGACTGCAGATGCGCCACAAAAATCCCAAATGGATGAGAGTTCGCTGAATAATTTTGAAAGGCTGATGGGTTCATCAGAATATGATACTGAAGTTGACCCTGTGGTCAAGGACTAGGGGAAGACCCTAAGGCTTCCCTAGCTTAAAAGGTAGCCGGAAGACTTAGGCCCAAAGAAGGATTCAAATTCCCGCACCAAATGACTATGAATATGATGGTCTAATTCTTTAACCCGATCTAAAGTCGCTTTGAAACGCTGATGTTCCTCACTAGAACCATAAGCTGCAATCACTCGACCGCAATGGCTTAATTTCTCATGAGCATTCAGGTTCAACTGATGGCCTGACATACTAACTAATTGAATCACATGCAATAATGCTCGAGAAACCTGCTGCTTTCTATGAACCAACCGATCTTCTTCAATATCAAATTCATTCAAATAAGCGCTCAAATATTCATTAAAACGCTGAACACCCGAATAGGTATAATAGCCTTGAACGCCAAGCCCAAAACTATTGTTTAAATCAACCGCGATTTTTTGCCCCAACTTATAAAGTGCTATTTCATCGAAAGAAACAAAATTCACATCCAAACCTAACTCTTGAAGCTTAGCTTTGCGCTGTGCAGGCTTTAAATGCCGCTTGAGAAGCTGACGATAATCGCTGACTGCTTGTAATAATGTGTCTGTAAAAGTAGACATCTCGTACACCTTTGGTAAATTGATTAGCCTACTCTAACCCATGAAGCTTAAGGAAATATGAAGGGAGCTTCTAGAAATTAGATATTTTGGTGCCAGGCTCCGCTAGCACGATCTATAACTGACTGATTAAATCAATTAAGGTGCCTGGCTACAAAATAACTTGGCTACAAAATAACTTGGCTACAAAATAACTTGGCTACAAAATAACTAACTTATAGAGATGCCCTTAATTAATTCTTAAGAATTTTAGATTATACTCAATCAATATATTTATAATAAAGAGAGTGTTATGAAACAAGCTGAGCTTTGGGCTGAAATTAAAAAATACAAACGAACAGGGTTTAGAGGATTTCTGCGAACTTTCTTTTGGTTTATTTTTTCAGCTATCAACCCACGCGTAAAATATTTACAAAATTACCTAATCTCCTTGAGTGCTGATATCAATGCTCCTGCCACTTTAGAAGGGTTTCGGCAATATTTAACAGCTAATGGCCAAGATCCCAATAAATTATTAGACGTTGCTTATGTTTATGGAAAAGCCTCCAGTGCTCGATTATTCAGAGTATTATTTGAAAATGAAATCGTTCCCTCTCCCTTATTCAAGAAATTATGGGCTTTAGGCTGGTATTATGGTTCCTCTCTTAAGGAACATAGTAGTGATTTTGCTAAACTGATTTATGAATTTAAACTTAAAATCTCAGAGGCTGAATTAAATTCCATTATTGATAAATTGGACTTAATTGAAAAAATGAAAGTGGTCTTTGGTTTCAATTTATTTGATCAACTACAGAAAGTATACAGTGACCATAGCCATTTATTTTTACTTTGCTGCTTATCTGGAAATATGGAATTAATACAAATTTATCTTACAGTCCAAACTAAAGAAATTCCATCACGGCATATTGCCCTCTATTTTCACTGTGCATTACTCAGTGGAAATCGAAATGCAGTTCAATATATTCTCGATCGGATAGGCAAAGCTACCGACTATATCTATACCCCCTATGAGAAAATAAATGAGCCCCATTATCCGCTTAGAGCTTTAGAAGCCGCCTTAAGTGGAAATGCGAATACTGTCGGAAAACCAGATTACCGGGACTATATTGAAATTTCTAAATTAGAAAAAGAGACTATGGATTGGTTACAATATGAATTAGCAGAACGTACTAAGGTTACAGAAAAAAAACCCAATGTAACAGAAACAAACCCTCTCAGTGGCGGTATTTCTGCCTTAGAAATAGCGGCCTTAAGTGGAAACTTAGACACTATGCAATTGGCTGCAGAACGAGGTTACTACAACAAAGATGAGCCTAAATTAACGGCCGCTATTATGAGTGGAAAAGTCGAAGTTCTAGATGCTTATATCAATTACTTTGGAAAAGCCTTTGTTTATTTTAAAGTCATAGAAAATCGTTTGTCTAATAGGCTCATCTGGGCAGCCTTGTTAACTGGAAGCGATGCGATGCTAGATCGGGTTTTACATTTCACTTATGAAAATGAATTTAAAGCCCAGTCAGATTCCACCCACCATGGGGAAACTGATATAGCCGATAAAATGATTACTGATGAAACCACATTGAAGTTATATTCAAAATATGATGAAGCACTTAAATTCGTAGCAACAGAAGAAGTATTTCACAGACCCAAACCAAAGAACAAAAAGCCAGCTAAACCCGCTATCACAGTTCCAGCAGACCAACTCGCTCGACTGCATGCGGCAATGGCAATCGACAGATATAAATTTATGCCCACCACTCAACAGGCTGATTGGGATGCACGGCTAAAAGCCCGGCTTGTTTTTGAGCACTTACTTGGAAATACCTTACCAAGCGTCAAGGATACTGAATCTGCATATTTTGAACATCCAGATGATAAGGATAGAGAAAAAGATCTAAGAGAAACTAAAGAGGCTGCACCTACATCGCCTGTCGATGAACTTGTATCAAGTGAAGAAGATCTCGGATCAAGATCCTATATAGATGGATCCGCTAGATCTGTATCCAGTGAAGAAGATGAAAGCGATAAAATGGACGGTCAATTAAAAGCCAATGCAGCAGACTATAAGTTTAGACTAGGCTTCAATTCTTTATTGGTTCAACTCTTAAAGATAAACAGCCTAAGTTACGGTGAATTTCATAAAATAGCATCAGAACTTTATTCTAATATTGCTTTAAAAAAGCGCCCCGACCTTACTCAACAGACTGTTATTCAATGCTGTGAGTGGATTGGAAATCCAACCGCTGTAGCGGAAGCAAAAGCAAAATTTGGGCCTCCTGTCGAAACAAAACCAGCATCCCCTTCTGCCGCGCAAGCTAGTGGGCGTGCAATATCTGATGTCCAGATTGCTGCCCCTCTCATTACCATTAGAGAAACGCCTCCAGCAGAATCTATCGCTCAGACAAATGAAGACTTAAAGGGCAAGCTACTTTTTCCATAAGTCCCTTTCAGTTGAGAAAGAAACTTAAGAACAAAAAATGGAAATAATCAGTAATCACGTATAAGCTTAGAAGCTACCTCAGCGAGGGAGTATCCGAGAACATGATTTTTAAGACGAGTCAAATAACACCATGATTTTTAATAATAAAAGTAGAATTCTAGGCCTTGTAATGGCCTTATTAGCCTTAAATGTCTCAGCTATGCCTATGCCCGAGCCAGTGCAAAATGAATTAACTCCTGGCACACAGTTAGGCACGGCGAATAATCCAGCCCCTTTGTATGGCCAAGAACTCTGCTCCAATCCTAATTATGTCTGCATGCCCGTTAAGCCAGGTGATACTTGGATTGAGCTTTGGCCTAATCCACGTGAACGTGACATTGTGATGCGATTAAATCGCAGTAATGTGGCACTTAAATATCGAGAATGGATTGTAGTGCCTAAAAAATTGGCTCATCTGAATTTAATCGATATCTCACCTTTCCCTGATGTTATCGAAAATCCTGATAAAGAAAAAATCATCGTTGTAGACTTAGGGTTACAAGCTTTTGCAGCCTATAATCGCGAAGGGGCTTTAGTCTTCTGGGGACCCGCAACCTCTGGACGAGATTGGTGCCCTGATATTGGACGTCCTTGCAATACTGTTCAAGGCTCCTTCAGATTCACCCGTAAAAAAGACGTGGATTGCCAATCTAATACCTATCCCTTAGGCTTAGGTGGTACTGCAATGCCGTATTGCATGTTTTTTCATGGGGGTTATGCGATGCATGGCTCTCAATTACCAGGAAAACCTGCCACCCATGGATGTATCGGTATTTTTGATAATGATGCTCGCTGGTTGAATCAAGATTTTATAAAGGTGGGAGAGAAGGGCACTCGAATGGAAGTGATCAGTTAAAGAATTAAGGTGCCAAGCACCAATTAAGGTGCCTGGCACCTTAATCCTACAAACTAGATAATTTATAGAAGTGTCCTTAAAGCTCATGAACATTTGGCAACCTTGTTCCCAATTTGAATGGCACGATTTTCCTCCTAGTTATCAAGAGTGGCTTTGTTACCCCGGTTCTTTAACAGAACGTCTTCGAGCTTTATCACAAAACAATCTTCGTTCTGAATTACAATTGGCAGGATGGCAAAATCTTGACCCCGATGAAATCACTCCTTTAGCAAGAAAAGATCTTTCCCCTCATTGGGTTCGCGAAATTACCTTCCGCTCTGGCAACAATTATTGGGAATGGGCCAGGACTATTATCCCTCCTTCCAGCTTAGTCGAAGAAGGAAAAGCTTTTTTAGATTTAGGTGAGCGCCCCATTGGTGAAATTCTATTTAAGGATCCTCAGTTAAAAAGAACAGAATTTGAAATTGCGCATCTTCCTAAACAACATCCGTATTCAATTCAAGCACACTCGTTTTTAAATCAAAAACACGATTTACTTTGGGCACGTCGCTCACTGCTGTATTATTATCAGAACCCTTTGCTGATCTATGAATTATTTCTACCCAGCCTACTAGAAGCCATTGAACAGTCCTCATGAATAAAATTTTAAAGCTCAAAAAAAAGCTCAGCCCTTATTGGAGACTGATGCGATTTCATAAACCCATTGGAATTTTATTATTACTATGGCCAACACTGTGGGCCTTGTGGATTGCCAATGATGGAATCCCGCCATTGAAAATTTTAATTATTTTTGTGCTTGGTACTGTTTTGATGAGAGCCGCAGGTTGCGTGATCAACGACATCGCTGACCGAAATTTTGATGGGAAAGTTGAGCGAACACGCGATCGACCCTTAGCTATCGGTGAAATCTCAGTTAAACATGCCATCATAGTATTTGTGTTACTGTGCTTATTGGCTTTAGCCCTAGTGCTGGAATTAAATTTTCTTTCATTAAAATTAGCCGTGATTGGCGTGTTGCTTACACTATTTTATCCTTTCACAAAGCGTTTTATGGATTGTCCTCAATTTATTTTAGGGCTTGCTTTTGCCTGGGGAATTCCAATGGCCTTTGCCGCTATTCAAAATCAATTGCCGAGCATCGCCTGGTTGCTATTTACTATCACACTGATTTGGATACTGATTTACGATACTGAATATGCCATGGTCGATAAACAAGATGATTTAAAAATTGGAATTAAATCCAGCGCTATTTTATTGGGAAACTATGATCGAGAGATTATTGCATTATTACAATTATTAATGTTATTTTTGCTCATCAAATTAGGTGTGTTCCTCAACCTACACTGGATTTTTTATGGGAGCCTAATCGCTGTTGCAATCTGTTTTATCATTCAACTTTATTACTTCTCGGGAAGGAACCCAAAAGAATGCTTTTCAGCTTTTCTAAATAATCAATGGGTCGGGCTTAGTATTTTTCTAGGTATTTATAGCGAGTATTATTTAAAATGAGACATCCGATCAATCCTACAGCATTTTTTCGGTTTCAGTTTCCAGAAGATCAGCAACACTCGCACCCACTAGCGTGCCCACCATTTAGCATATTCTTTTTGTACAGTTTATAAAATGAAAAGAACGGGCATGGTGGGCACGTTACACTTTGCCCACCCTACGTGATAGATAGTTCATGACAACCTACTAAAACAAATGCTCGACAGCCGATTGTCCCATATCAATTTCTTCTACCTTATCTGATGATTTAGATTCAGTATCCGGAGAAGTTTCCGTCGGCTCAGTGCCTTTACGGAAAATTTCAAAAATCGCATTCGGATCATTGGTTTTTGCTAACAATCCTGTTTTAGCATCGATTCGAACTCGAACAATATCAGAAGGTTCAGGCATCGTTTGCTCAGGCTTTCCAGCCAAAGCTTCGCTCATGAATTGCATCCAAATCGGAAGCGCAGCTTGTGCAGCATATTCATGCAAAGGTTTTAAATTATCAAATCCCACCCAAACAGTCGTCACAACTCCACCATTAAATCCTGAAAACCAAGCATCTTTTTGATCATTAGTCGTACCTGTTTTTCCACCCAAATCACTTCGATTCAAAACCTTGGCTGCTGAACCCGTTCCATTTTGAATCACGTCATGCAATGCCTGATTCATCAAATAAGCATTCTGAGGTGTGATGGCGAGTGGAGCCATTGGATTCGGTTTTAAATCGGCAGGCAACCCTGAATCGGTGATACAAGCAGCACATGCGAGCTCAGGATTTGCATCGTAAATTACTTTGTTGTGACCATCGATAATTTTTTGAATAAAAAATGGAGTAACTCTATAACCCCCATTAGCAAAAACCGCATAACCCGTCACTAACTCTAATGGAGTAACGACCCCAGTCCCTAATGCCAACGATAAAGTATCCGGTTGTTTTTTAATATTGAATCCAAAGTTCTTAATGTAATCCAATGCATAGGGAATTTCGATGGATTGCAACAAACGAATCGATACTAAATTACGTGATTTAATTAAACCAATTCGCATACGAGTAGGGCCATAAAATTCATTCGTATCGTTATGAGGCCGCCACCATTGGCCTCCACTTTGTTTCACAACAATCGGAGCATCATTGATTAGAGTAGCAAGTGTATAACCGTCTTTTGCTAAAGCCGCCGAATATATAAAAGGTTTAAAATTTGAGCCGGGTTGTCGCTCTGCTTGAATCGCTCGATTGAAATGACTTTGCGCATAGCTATATCCCCCGCTCAATGCCAAGATAGCACCATCTTGTGGATTAATTGAAATAATAGCGCCTTCTACATTAGGAATTTGTTGAAGCTGCCATTGCCCTTGAACTTTGTGTATATAAATCACATCGCCAATGCCGGCTACTTGAGCCGCATTTTGCTGTCGAGTCCAAGCATATCCGGAGGCTGCAATGGAAATAGTTTTTCCATCAGATAATATTACCTGCAAAGATTGAGCAGATACTGAAGTCACAGCGGCGGGATAATTATCGTGAAATTTGGGTATCGCATTCAATGCCTTTTTCCATTCAGATCGATCCAAACGATTGAGGCTCTGATGAGCACGACGATATCCATGACGACGATCAAACTTTATTAATCCATCTTCCAGAGCAGCATCGGCTGCCTGTTGAAGCTTAGCATTTGCAGTCGTATAAACTTTGTATCCATCTTCATAGGCCGCATCTCCATACTCTTTATATAGAGTAGCTCTGACCATTTCAGCCAAGTAGGGCGCATCTACCGCTGTTTTTTCCTGATGATAACTTGCATTCACAGGTGCCTTAATCGCAACTTGATAGGTGGCATTATTGATAAATCCTAATTCATACATTCGACTTAATACATGATTTCGCCGTTCTTTTGCTGCGACCGGATTAGTAATAGGGTTTGCAGTGGAGGGTGCTTTCGGCAGGCCTGCAATCATGGCCATTTCAGGCAAGGTCAATTGAGATAAAGGCTTTCCATAATAAACTTCGGCAGCAGCAGCCACACCATAGGCCCGCTGTCCTAAATAAATAGTATTCAAATAAAGTTCTAAAATTTTATCTTTACTAAAGGTTTGATCGATCTTAAGCGCCAATAGGATCTCGGTGATCTTACGCATATAGGTTTTCTTTCGAGTCAAAAAGAAATTACGAGCGACCTGCATAGTAATGGTACTCGCTCCTTGAACTTTTCGACCTGAAAGTACGACCGCGGTAGTGGCACGAACTAATCCTACGAAATCCACGCCACCATGCTTGTAATAACGACTATCTTCAGTCGCTAAAACGGCATTGATCATTTGCTGGGGGACTTCATCTAAAGTAACAGGAATTCGACGTTTAGTACCAAACTCTTCAATCAACTTTCCATCGGCTGTAAAAACTTGCAGAGGCACCTGTAGATGTACATCATTAAGAGTATCCACATCAGGCAATTGCCAAGACAAATAGCAATAAAAACCGGTTAACACCACTAGGCCCATCAACCCAAGTCTCAATAAAGCCCATAATCCATGATTGGCAATGCGATTCAAAATACCCATTAAAATCATACCCCTATCTAAAAATTTACTAGGACCACCCCTGAATTTCCCAAAGGAGTCTACCATAATTCCGATTATTTTACCGTATTGATGCGACTGACTTAAGAGCCGATGATGGATCAAACCTCTAAGATCATAGGGCCAAAATGGCTAAGAATTCTCTCAATAAACATCATATTCAGATTGGCATTACACTATCTCCAGAGTGTATCGATATCGGAATGGTGAGCCATCAATCCATCGTGGCACGATTGTTAAATCATCATTCAATTAAAATATCAAAGGAAAATTTCTTGGATCCAGATCACTTGGAGCAAAAGCTTTCACTATTGAAAGAACCCCAGTGGAAATATTACCCCACCATCATTGGGTTATCCCAAACATACTACTCCAGTGAAATCATTCAGCTAGAAAACTCTTTAACACGCAAGCAATTTAACCATTATTTAAAACAAAATTCGATCCATTATTTCTCACACCCTGCTCATTCATTGATTTTTGACTTCACTCAAATTTCTGAAAATTCAAATAGTTGGTATGTTGTAGCTGCTTCTCACGCATTTATTTTAAAACTGATTAATTCATTTCGTCATTTTTTTCCTAAAATTCTTGCAATTGATGTTGAAAACAGTTGCCTAAGTCGAATTTTAAATCAAACCATTGAATCTACCATTTCTAAATCTGTAGCCAATGATTTCTCTCATAGACTTTTATTCTTATTAGGAACCGCATTATGGGGGGTAGATAGATGATGAATAAAGCACT
>CAIQCE010000024.1 GCA_903870185.1 uncultured Gammaproteobacteria bacterium | reverse complement strand
TTTTGTTTATTGATGAGCTTCACATAATGGTCGGCGCCGGTAAAGCGGAAGGTGCGATGGATGCGGGCAATATGTTGAAGCCAGCTTTGGCTCGAGGGGAGCTTCATTGTGTCGGTGCTACGACTCTGAATGAATATCGACAATTTATTGAAAAAGATGCGGCACTCGAAAGACGCTTCCAAAAAGTCTTGGTGGAGGAGCCTTCTGTAGAAGATACCATAGCAATCCTTCGAGGTTTAAAAGAGCGTTATGAAATTCATCATGGGGTGGATATCACGGATCCCGCGATCGTAGCGGCTGCCACGCTTTCACATCGATATATCACCGATCGTAATTTGCCCGACAAAGCGATCGATTTGATCGATGAAGCAGCGAGTCAGATTAGAATGGAAATGGATTCTAAGCCGGTGGAATTGGATAAATTGGAGCGTCGACTCATTCAATTAAAAATCGAGCGGGAAGCTTTGAAAAAAGAAACGGATGAAGCTTCGCAAAAACGTCTTCATGATTTAGAAGATCAAATTAAGAAATTACAAAAAGAATATTCTGATTTAGAAGAAATTTGGAAATCTGAAAAAGCAGTTTTACAAGGCACCCAGCACATCAAAGAAGCCTTAGAGCAAGCTCGATTAGATTTGGAGTCCGCTCGAAGAGCTTCCGATCTGGCTCGTATGTCCGAATTACAATATGGCCGAATTCCAGAATTGGAAAGACAATTGCAGATGGCGAGTGGTCAAGAAAAATCCACTGAAAAAAGAAAATCTCTGTTGCGTAATAATGTGACAGATGAAGAGATTGCAGAAGTGGTTTCTAAGTGGACAGGTATTCCCGTTTCAAAAATGCTGGAAGGTGAGAGAGAAAAATTACTGAAAATGGAAGAGGCTTTGCATAAAAATGTGATTGGTCAAGATGAAGCGGTTGTTGCAGTTGCGAATGCTATTCGTCGTTCACGTGCTGGGCTCTCAGATCCGAATCGTCCGATTGGATCTTTTTTATTTTTAGGCCCTACGGGCGTGGGTAAAACAGAGCTTTGTAAATCGCTGGCATTGTTTTTATTCGATAGTGCTGATGCGATGGTGCGTATCGATATGTCAGAATTTATGGAGAAACACTCTGTCTCACGTTTAGTGGGGGCGCCTCCTGGATATGTAGGATATGAAGAAGGTGGATATTTGACAGAAGCCGTTCGTCGAAGACCTTATTCTGTGATTCTTTTAGATGAAGTGGAAAAAGCCCATGCAGATGTTTTCAATATTTTATTACAAGTGCTGGATGATGGGCGGCTGACAGATGGGCAAGGCCGAACGGTGAATTTTAGAAATACGGTTATTGTCATGACTTCTAACTTAGGTTCTGCTGTGATTCAAGAATCGGTGGGAGAGGATTATGAAGTGATGAAGAAGGCTGTGATGGAAGTGGTTTCCAATTATTTCCGCCCTGAGTTTATCAATCGAATCGATGAAACGGTAGTATTCCATTCTTTGGGTGCTGATCAGATTCGTCACATTACGAGTTTGCAAATTGAAAAAATTAAAAATCGATTAGCAGAAAAAGATTATCATATTGAACTTACGGATAAGGCTTTGGATTATTTAGCGGAGGTGGGTTATGACCCGGTTTATGGGGCAAGACCTTTGAAGCGGGCGATTCAACAATATTTGGAAAATTCCTTGGCGCAGTCGATTTTGGCTGGGAAGTTTTTGCCGGGTTCTTCCATTCGGGTGGATCGTGGAGCTGAGGGGCTTGTTTTTAAGTAGTGGAGCAATTGTAGGTTGGCCCCAAGCGCAGCGCGGGTCAACAAGAACATGCAATGGGACTATATAATAATGTAGGGTGGGCAAAGCGTAGCGTGCCCACCATCGGCATTTTGCATTAGCAACATCGCGCATTCGTTGCGCGATGTCTTCTTCGATCTTATCTGCTACGAGAAAGTGCTGGCGATCTGCGAACTGCTGGTGTTGCAGTAGCTGCTAGTGTTGCAGGAGCGGCTGCTGGGCTTTCGGTGAAATACTCGTTCATGCCGAGGATTGTCGTTAATCTTCTGGCGAAGCTGCCATTCCGATTATGAGCTCCTGTGAGCATATTAAACATGATAACTTCAATCGAAGTATTTAATTTATTTCCATTCATTCTAATCATTTCAATTAATTTTTGAGCTTCTGTAATTTGGTTTCTATGTAAAAATGGTTTTCTGAAAAAGTGTAAAGTGGGTTTCATATAATTTTCTAAAATTGCAACAGCTGTTCTACCATTGTCCAATTGCTTTATTTCATCAGTTTTGATAAAGCCAACGTATCTTGTAGATGAAGAGTTCTTTGAAGAGTTTG
>CAIQCE010000023.1 GCA_903870185.1 uncultured Gammaproteobacteria bacterium | reverse complement strand
GTTTAATGAAAAAATACCATTGAGGTTTGTTAGAACACCCCTCATCTGAGAACCCAGAGATTTAAATAAGTGATTGAGGGTTTCAGGATTATCAAAATTGAATTTTTTAGAAAACCGCTGCATTGGAATTATTCTAAAATATCGACCCCATTGATAATGTAATCGATAGGTTCCCCAGGGCATATGATCTAGCCCTTCAATTTTATGAATATCAGTGGCGAGACCCGCTAACTGCCGATATTCATTTTTGGTAACTAGAGATAGAAACAGCAATAAGTCTCTAATTTCAGATAAAGTATCCGTATAGAGTATTTCCTTTGAAATATAATCATCTAAATTTAGTTGAGAAGTGCTTTTATTCATACTATCCCCTTATTCCATCGCTTCTAGTGACCGGATGGAACCCCATGAATTTTAAAGATTTTTTAAAAACGGGGGAACTTTCAATCAGCTCATAATCACACAGAATAAGCCAATTTGTCAATTTTTTGACCTCCAAAGAGCCTATAACTAACTGAATTTCGATGCTATTCTGTTTCAGTATATTTTAACTTTACAAGGAAGCGAACCATGTCACGAACCTCTCTTTTACTCTGCACTATTATTGGAATTGCACTGGGATTAACGGGGTGTGCAAAGCATACTACTGATACACTATCCTCTACCATTACAGCACAAACCCCAGTTCATTTAACAGCCGCCCAGGATCCTGATGGAGATGGAGATGATAAGGGCTATAATTACTTCCCAATGACTCAAGCCGCTACACATAATAAAGTCTTCATATTTAACCCTAACTACGATGCTTGGGCGGTCTATGATGAAAATGGAAACCGGGTCAATACAGGCAAAGCTTCTGGCGGAAGAAAATTTTGCCCAGATGAGCAAAAACCCTGTGAAACTTTAGCCGGCACTTTTCATGTATTCAGAATGAAAGGGGCTGATTGCAAGTCTTCTATCTATCCATTAAAGACTCACGGTGGCGCACCTATGCCCTACTGTATGTTCTTTGACCCCAGCGGCCTTGCTATCCATGGTTCAAATGAATTACCTAACTATAATGCCAGCCATGGGTGTGTCCGGATAACTCCTACTGCGGCAAAGTGGCTGAATGAGCATTTTATACAAATCGGCACTACCGTCATTATATTGCCCTATAAAAATGGCTAAAGGCTAGCTTCTCTATCAGGCTCTGTTCATAAACAGGGCCTGATATTTTTTCACTAAAATTCAGATCTAACTTTCGACAGGTGCTTTAGACAATAACAGCAGCTTTAGGGCTCTTTTTAAATCAACGCTATTTTTCTCATACTGCCAATCGATGGTCGTTTTATAAAGCGCTCCAACAATCAGCATAAAACAAGTTCTAGACAGACATTTAGACAAATGAGGGTTATAAGCGGGTGCTAATAAATTATGAATGGACTCTATCCAATCTTTCATGATATTGGGAATCAAGGCTTTTGCTGAATTCAATTCACTTTGATTAAGAACCAAAATGAGTGATAGCTCGATATTCTCATTAGCAATCATCGCCTCTGCTTGATCGATGAACTTTCCAACATTTTTTTTCGGATCAGGATCTTCGTAATTTGAAGGCTCCCAGAATTTTAAATAAAATTGATCAATTCTTTTCAAAGCAACCATTGCCATTTCAGTCTTGGATGCGAAATGGTGATAAATGGCACCTTTGGTTATCCCGGCCTCTTTAGAAACGGTTTCCATAGTCGTCGCATAATATCCATTTTTAATAAATTGACTGATAGATATCGACAGCAACTTTTCATACATAGTATCAATTTCTGGAGAACTCAATTTTATCTCTCTAATCACTTAAATTCATATCATTTATATCAAGATATCTCTTTAAAAAAATACCGTTTTTTTATCGAGAAAACATAAATTTATACTAATTTTCAATAGATTAAAAATCATATTTTTAAACAAAAATTGAAT
>CAIQCE010000022.1 GCA_903870185.1 uncultured Gammaproteobacteria bacterium | reverse complement strand
TAAGAACTCCAGTGAATTTATAGGAGCTACTTGCTTTCATCATATTCTCTGGGAGGTTCCTTCCGTTGAAACGGGTTATTGGATTAGGACTTCTCGTTCTGGACAAGGACTTATGAGAGAAGCGATCAATGCCATTACCCAATACGCATTTAAAGAGCTCAAAGTAAAACGAATCGCGATCACCTGTGATATCGATAATTTAAGAAGCAAAAATATCCCTGAATCCCTTAACTATTCACTAGAAGCCACCTTAAAGGCCAACCGGAAAAAGCCTGTTACAGGCGAAATTAGTGATACCTTGGTTTATGCCAAATATAGTCTTGATGGTTTGCCTGAGCTAGATGTTACTTGGAAAGGTTAAGAAATAAAGGGGTCGTTGCATGCATCGACCCCATTATTTTACTTAATAGTTTCTTAAGAAACCCCTGTTATCCTATTATTTACCATCTAATTTATTAGGCCCCGATTCAGTTAGTATGATTAAATTACAAGATAAGCCATAAAAAAATTGATAGCACTCAGGTAGGAGTGTGTTATGCGTAATAAAACTCAGCACATGATCGAAGGCTATGTTCAAAATGAAATTTTTCCGATGGGAACAGCGGATGAAGTTTCTGATCTAATGCTATTTCTTCAACTAGCCTGCTATCAAGAATATGCAGAATTAGCAACTGTGTTCGATAGGATTGATGATATACCTGGGCTACATGGCATCTCTAAAAGCATAGATAGGCTTCATCATATTTTTAGCAGACATCATTCCCTCTTAAAAAAATTAAATATTTTCACACCTATTTATAGAATTATTTTTTGTATACCACCCTCATTCAATCCAGATAATTCTGAACATAAAGCCCAATTTTTAAAAACCATAGGAATTTCTCTTGAATCTTACACGAAGCAATATGTTGACTTATTTCAATTAAGCTTAGTCAAAGATTACGATATAGTATTAAAGAAATTGCTATTTAAAAGCTCGAAACGTCAGCTAGATCAACATAGAAATCTTTCTGATTTAGAAATAAAGACTGCCATCAAAAAACAACTCCGACACATGGGGAAAGAAGAGAATCCTGGTCTAATAGATGAATTAAAGTTGCAATATATAGAGCATGGAGAAAATTTAAGACGATTATTTAAACAGAATATTCAACTTAAAGAAATTCAATATTGCAAAAGAATATTTAAAAAATTGATAGAAATGAGCTCTGGGAAAACCGGGCAAAAAACTCTACATATCATACTTCAAAATTTCGCCCAATCTCGATTTTTTAATCGAGGCATTTATTTTAGAATATCACCTGAAGTAAAATTGACTATTAAGAGCTACTTGATTGCTTTTATTCTTACTAATATCATCATCACACTATTGGCCACCTATGTTGTCCCTCAAGTTTCGATTCTAAGTTCCACTGCTATATTTAACCTCATTTTGTATGCTGGACTTAACTTAATCCCAATTTTAATCCCTGTTATAGTTAACAAAATTAATCAAACTTCAAACAAAATAGCCTCTGAAAATCACAAACAAAAATTAGTGCTTGAACTTGATAAAAAGGCTCGAAAAGACAAGATGCATGAATATCACTCAAGATTACAAAATATCAAATTTGATTTCAGAGAGGATGGAAAGCCGAAAAAGAGAATCCCGTTTCCTAGAAGTACGCTCACTAACGTCAGTATTTTTAAGAAAAAGGCTGGCACAGGACAAGGTCTACAAACCAACCCCCTCCTATCGCCAACCCCGCTAAAAACCATGGCTTATAGACAACAACCTGGCTGATCATACCAGCCTGCCCTTGAACACCACCTTCAATCAAAGCCTAGGATTACTTAGGCTTCCGGGGACCCGAAGGTTTTTTTGGTCCTGCTTTACTCAATCTTGGTCGAGCCCCTTCCGGTCTTTCACCTCGAGGAGCATAGGTTTTGGGCCTTTGAGGAGCACCATCACTTCTAGGCCCGCGTGTGGAATAAGTTCTGGGTTTTTGTACATAACCCTCAGGTTTTTCACCACGAGGAGCACTTGACCTAGGCTTTTGAACTCTGTCATCACTCCTTTCGCCTCGAGCCACATAAGTTTTTGGCTTTTGAGTCGAATCACTTCTAGGACCACGCGTGGAATAAGTTCTAGGTTTTTGTACATAACCCTCAGATTTTTCACCTCGAGGAGCATAGCCTCGGGGTTTCTCTGAACGACTATCCGCTCTTTCACCTCGGGCTTCATAAGCTCTAGGCTTGGCCGCTGTTCGATTATCGCTCCTTTCACCTCGGGGAGCATAGCCTCGCGGTTTCTCCGTTCGACTATCATTTCTCTCACTTCGAGCTTCATAAGCTCTAGGCTTGGCTGCTATTCGACTATCGCTTCTATCACCTCGGGGAGCAGCATAGCTTCGCGGTTTCTCTGTTCGACTATCGGTCCTTTCACCTCTAGGAGCATAACTTCGAGGTTTCTCCGTTCGACTATCACTTCTCTCACTTCGAGCTTCATAAGCTCTAGGCTTGGCTGCTATTCGACTATCGCTTCTATCACCTCGGGGAACATAGCTTCGAGGTTTTTCTGTTTGACTATCGCTTCTGTCACCTCGAGCTTCATAAGATTTTGGCCGCACTGCTGACTGGCTATCACCTCGCTCACTTCGAGCTGCATAAGTTTTAGGTTTATCACTATTCGCTCGTGGTTTTCGAGCCGCTGTATCTTTCCTGGGGCTTCTTGCTGAAGAAGTCCTAGGCTTCTTATCGGATCCACGTGAACGCACGATGACAGGCCTTGGCTCCCTTTCGACCACGGGCACATTTTCCAAATCTTCGTATCCAGCATTATGGACGACTGGGATCTCAAGTTTTATCAGCTTTTGAATATCTCGAAGATAGGCTTTTTCATCTTGGCTCACTAATGAGCAAGCCTCTCCATCACGCCCTGCCCGACCAGTTCTCCCGATTCTATGCACATAATCTTCTGGAATATTGGGTAAATCATAATTAACCACATGGGGCAATTCAGCGATATCCAATCCTCTCGCTGCGATATCAGTTGCTACGAGTACGTTAATCAGCCCTTTCTTAAAATTAGCCAGCGCCTTGGTTCGTGCACCCTGGCTTTTATTTCCATGTATCGCCAAAGCTGAAATATCATCCTTCAGCAATTTTTCAACGATTCTATTAGCGCCATGCTTAGTACGAGCAAAAACTAAAACCTGAAACCACGCTCCATCCTTAATCAATCGACTTAACAAACTGGCTTTTTGTGATTTTGAAACGGTGTAAACAACCTGCTTAATATTTTCAGCTGTTGCATTGCGTGGACTCGCGTCAATTTGAACAGGTTGGTTTAAAACACCCTTGGTCAATTCGCGTATTTCAGCCGAAAATGTCGCTGAAAACATCAAAGTTTGACGCTTCTTAGGCAATAATTTCATGATCTTGTTAATATCATGGATAAAGCCCATATCAAGCATACGATCTGCCTCATCCAACACCAATATTTCCACCTGGTTAAATTTAACCGCATTTTGACTGTAGAGATCTAATAAACGCCCTGGGGTTGCAACTAAAATATCAACACCTTTGCGAAGACGCATCATTTGAGGATTAATTTTCACCCCTCCATAAACGGCTGTAGAATGCAGCTTCAGGTATTTTCCATAGATCTCAGCACTTTCACATACTTGAGCGGCAAGCTCTCGAGTAGGAGTCAAAATAAGCGCTTTAATTGAATTAGGTTGAACAGGATTGCCATCTTCTGAAAGCATCTGCAACATTGGCAATAAAAATGCCCCTGTTTTGCCAGAGCCTGTTTTAGCGGCTGCCATAACATCACTGCCTGCTAGAATAGCGGGAATAGCTTGCTTCTGAATCTCTGAAGGAACGGTATAACCTTTCTCATTAAGCGAACGGTCGATAGGCTCTGATAGGCCAAGTGTGGTGAATGTCATAATCTCTCTCTTAGAATAAGGGGAAATCCCTTTCAGTAAGAGATAGGGATCAAGGGCAGCGTACCTGCTATTTTTGAGCTGCGGTATAGTAGCATACTGAAGCGTTTGGTACCAGGTACCGTTTAAGCCAAATCGGAGCCACAATTTAACGCTTCCCTTTGATCTTAAATATAAAATCAAGCTCACTTCCACGGCACCTGGTACCAAACTCATATTTGACTCTTACTCGCTTAAAATGATTGAATACAAGACTGAAAATAGCGAGGTAACCTTGAATCCTCCTATAGTGGAAACATATGACACACCTAATTGTAAAAAAATCGGATACTCTTAATGGAAAACTTAAAGTTCCTAGCTCTAAATCACAGAGCATCCGAGGACTGTTCTTAGCGCTTCTTTCTCAAGGTGAATCCACATTGAATAATATTTTAGATTCAGAAGACACAGAAGATGCCATTCGCGCTTGCAAAGCACTTGGAGCAAAGATTTCTATTCATGAAGACACATTAATTTTCAAAAGCAATGGATTACCACTAAGCACTCAATCGACAGAAATCAATACGGGAAACTCAGGCATTACAACTCGATTTGTTATGCCACTGTTAGGATTACGAGACAATACTGATCAACCGATAATTTTAGATTGCGGCAAACAAATGCGTGCGAGGCCTATTCAATCTTTGGTCAACTCTCTTCGGTCTTTAGGCCTCTGCATTGAATATTTAAATATTGAAGGTCAACTGCCCGTACGTATTTCGGGGAAACTATTAGGCGGGATTTCTGAAATTGATGGCATAAGTTCTCAATATTTATCAGCACTTCTGATTGCTTTACCGTTTGCTGAAAATGAGAGCGAAATAATGGTAAAAAATTTACAAGCACGGCCCTACATAAACTTAACGCTGAATTGGCTAGACAAACAAAACATCAGCTACATTCATCAACAATTAAATGAGTGCGAATTTTATAAAATAAAAGGCCGGCAAAAATATAAAAATTTTCATGCAACTATTTCGGGTGATTTTTCTTCAGCCTCATATTTGATTGCTGCCGCAGTTCTGACAGAAGGTCATGTGGAATTAACTGGCTTAGACATGAAGGATTCACAAGGAGACAAGCGCCTAATCCAGATTTTATTAGAAATGGGTGCAAAGATAGAAACCAAAACAAAGAGTCTAATCATTCAGGGAGGAAAGACACTTAATGGCTTAAGGATTGATGCCAATGATATTCCTGACCTTTTACCAACTTTAGCTGTGATCGGAACCTATGCAAAAGGCAAAACTGAAATCATCAACGTCAAACAAGCTCGATTGAAAGAAACCGATAGAATTCACTCGATGACTGAAGGGCTTTCTCGACTAGGAGCTCATGTCGATGAGCATGAAGATGGAATGACAATTTATGAATCAAGCCTCAAAGGCACAGAAGTAAAAGGATACAGTGATCACCGAACCGTGATGGCTTTAGCGATTGCAGGCCTAGTCGCAAAGGGCACAACAATTATCGATGATGCAGATGCCATTCATAAAACATTTCCAAAATTTGTCGACTATATGAATTCAATAGGCGCCCATATGGAATCATTAAGAGCATAACAATGAACTACACTCTAATAAAAAAACTACCCGATATTGAAGAAATCATTAAAGCTTTCCCTATTTCCAATTCCGCTCAAAAAAACATCGAGAAAGATCGGCAAGAAATAAAAAATATTCTCGAAGGAAAAGACCCTCGCCTATTAATTATTGTTGGGCCCTGCTCTGCTTGGCCAAAAGAAGCAGTACTGGAATATGCACGAAAATTATCAAGCTTAAATGAAAAAGTTAAACACGCATTGAAACTCGTTATGCGAGTCTATATTCAAAAACCAAGAACCACCAAGGGCTGGATGGGACCCGTCAATCAGCCGGACCTGTATTCTGAACCTAACATTGAAGCCGGCATTCAATATACACGCGACATGATGATTAAAGTGGTTGAAATGGGTCTTCCAATCTCTGATGAAGCTTTATTTACTTACAATGCAAAAGGTTTTATAGAATTGTTATCATGGGTTGCAATCGGCGCTAGAAGCACAGAAAATCAGGAGCACCGTGTTTTTGCCTCCGCACAAGATTGTGCTGTTGGTTTGAAAAACCCCACACACGGATCCTTAGCCATCGCGGTCAATAGTATTGTTTCGGCTCAACACTCTCACACAGCGGTTCTTGATGGAAATGAAGTGAAAACTCATGGAAATTCACATGCACATTTAGTACTTCGTGGCTCGAATCATATGCCTAATTACTCTATTTCACATTTAGATGAAATAAAACATTATATGGACCAGCATCAAATTCAGAATCCTTCTGTCATTATTGATACGAGTCATGACAACTGCCTGGTTGATGGAAAAAAAGATCACCGATTACAACCCGAGATTGTATTAAACGTCATTGAAAGTTTAAAAAATCGACCTGATTTAAAAAAATTAGTAAAAGGCTTCATGATTGAAAGTTTTCTGTTAGATGGAAGACAAGAGGTGAATCTAACATGCCCATCTACTATCAATTTAAATGGATTGTCGATTACGGATCCTTGCTTGGATTGGGAAAAAACTGAAGCATTACTGCTGAATTTGGCCAAAATGGATTTCCGATGATGAAGAAAATCTGCGTCAATCTTCCTAGCTCCCCACCTAACTCCTACCCAATATTAATCAATTCAGGATTACTAAAATCCCTTGCTTCTTGGATACCTAAAAATCCCAGCTTTGTCGTCATTATCACTGATAGTATCGTTAAAAAACACTATGCGAAATCATTAGTCGATTCATTAAAAAAAGAAGGCTATCGCACTTTACTACTCTCATTCCCATCCGGAGAACAAGCAAAAAACATACACACAAAATCAGCCTTAGAAGAAAAAATGCTGAAGCACGGTTGCGATAGAGATACTATAATTTTAGCGCTAGGTGGCGGAGTCGTAGGAGATTTGGCAGGATTTATAGCAGCAACCTTTATGCGTGGGATCTCCTATATTCAAATCCCGACGACCTTATTAGCCATGCTAGACAGCAGTGTTGGCGGAAAAACAGCTATTAATACGGCCTATGGGAAAAATTTAATCGGCGCATACTGGCAACCTAAAGCTGTTATTTCAGATATTCACTGCTTAAAGACTTTAAATACTAAAAACATTGTTAATGGATTAATTGAAGCGATCAAAATCTTTTTAATTTCTGATATTAACAGTTTAAAATATTTGGAAAAAAATCTAGACTCTATTTTAAATCTTGATGAGAAAAACTTAATCAATCTAATCGGAAGAGCTGTAAAAATAAAATCCACGATAGTCAGTCATGATGAAAAAGAAAATGGACAACGTTCCATTCTGAACTTTGGACACACAATCGGCCATGCCTTGGAAAAAATATCGGATTACCAATTATTGCATGGTTATGCTGTCGCTTATGGTATTTTAGTTGAAGCCAAGATTTCTGAATTAATGGGGCTCTTATCTTCACATGAATACTTGTTAATCAAATTGCTTCTAAAACGTCTCAAAATAAAAACAAGTGATTTAAAAAAATGGGATATTGATCAACTCATTCATCATACAAAATCCGATAAAAAGAATAGATCAGGCTCTGTTAATTATGTGCTCTTGAAAAGCTTAGGTTCAATAGTTGAAAAACAACATCATTTCACACACCCAATCTCCGATGAACTAGTGAAATCAGCACTTTTAGAAACCATTAAGGATTAAATTATGGCGGGCAATAGTTTTGGCGAACTCTTCAGAATCACCACTTGTGGTGAATCTCATGGTGGTGCACTTGGAGTAATTATTGATGGTTGCCCACCTGGATTTTCCATTACAGAGGCTGAAATCCAACAAGAATTAGATCGAAGAAAACCTGGACAAAATCCAATCACCACCCCTCGAAAAGAGGAAGACACTATCCATATTCTTTCAGGTGTTTTTGAAGGAAAAACCACTGGCACTCCTATCCTTTTATTAGCCTACAATCAAGATAACCGACCTGAAGATTATGATGAATTAAAAAACTTATATCGCCCCTCTCATGCTGATTATACTTACTTAATGAAATATGGAACTCGTGATTATAGAGGCAGCGGCAGAGCCAGTGCTAGAGAAACCCTCGCTAGAGTGGCTGCAGGTGCTATTGCCAAAAAATATTTAAAAACAGTTTTGAATATTGAAATCATTAGCTATGTTGAACAAGTAGGTATCATTAAAGCTGAAATTGATCATCAAAGTGTCACACTAGAATCCATCGAAGAAAACATTATTCGCTGCCCTGATCAGTCAGTCGCAAAAAAGATGATTGAACTCATTGAAGCTGCAAAAAATGAAGGGGATTCCGTTGGTGGTATCATAAAAGGAATTATTCGAAATGTACCCCCCGGCCTCGGCGAACCTGTTTTTGATAAGCTATCATCTGATTTAGGAAAAGCGATGTTAAGCATCAATGCTGCTAAAGGTTTTGATATCGGTGCTGGTTTTGAAAGTATTTATATGAAAGGTAGTGAGCATAATGACCCCTTCATTCTTGAAAATGGAAAGCCCAAAATTAAAACGAATCATGCAGGTGGAATTTTAGGAGGCATCGCCTCCGGTGAAGATATTTATTTTAGAGTAGCTTTTAAACCCGTTTCCACGATTAGCAAAACACAACAAACCGTGAATCTGGAGCACCAAGCTGTCACCCTAAAAGCGACCGGTAGACACGATCCTTGCGTATTACCCAGAGCCGTCCCTATTGTAGATGCGATGTCTGCTTTAGTCATTATGGACCATTATTTAAGACATAAAGCTCAAAATATGATTAATGAAGCATATTAGGTTTAGCTTCTAACAAAGTACTTAGTATTTCCCGGCTATCACCCTTAAATAGTTGAGCTATCATGCCATTGTCAATGATATAGCAATAACCTTTGTCAGTGGAAAGGTGATAATACATAATTTCATTTTCCATATTATTCTCGACCTCCTCATCGCTCACCATATCTTGTCCATGATCGAGTGTATTAACAGAAATAAAATTAATATGAGCTTGCGCACATAAGGCTTCTGATACTTTGATGTATCTCGGTTTATTTTGCTCCCAAAGTTGATCCGCTTCTTTTTTACGACCTTCATAATCGGGCACTAATGACAATATTTTTTTCAATTCAGATTCATACTTTTCATCGGGTACAATTTCTAAATTAGATATTGTGGCTATATACGCATGATTTAGCTCTACAATTGATTCTTGTGATTCATTTACAGAATTAAAAACCTGAGTTAGCTTTTCTAGATTTTCAAGAATTAAACCC
>CAIQCE010000021.1 GCA_903870185.1 uncultured Gammaproteobacteria bacterium | reverse complement strand
TTGGAATATTTAGAGCAACACGGGGTGAATGAAGTGGTCTTGTCTGTAGGCTACCTTCATGAACAAATCATGGCTTATTTTAAAGACAGCTATCTGGCAATAAAAATACATTATGCGATCGAAACCGAGCTTCTAGGAACGGGAGGAGGCATTCTGCATGCCTTGTCAAAATTACCTGAAAGTGAAGCTCCCATTTTAATACTCAATGGTGACACTTTTGCTCAAATAAATTATGAAGATTTTTATCACCAACACCTAAACTCAAGATCCTCATTAAGCTTATCTCTAAGGCAAGTTCCTAACTGTAGTCGATACGGAGAAGCTATATTAGAAGGGGACAAAATCATAGAATTCAAATACAATGATGCTCCAAGGTCGGGTCTCATTAATGCTGGAGTTTATTTAACTTCACCCGCTTGGATAAAAAAACAAAACCTCCCCAAAAAATTTTCGTTTGAGGGGGATTTTTTAGTGAAACAAATCGATCAAATTCGACCCTATGGATCAATTTTCGACGGGTATTTTATCGATATTGGCATTCCTGAGGATTATTTAATCTTTTCTAAAGATGCCAGAACAATTTTAAGGTAAGTGATCAATACGATGAATAAGGCAATGGCAGGATGGAATGATGCTTATAACTCTTTTCAAAAATGGCGTCTTTGGACCTATTTAGCTTGGCTAGAGATTCAAATTCGATATAAACGCTCAGTCATAGGCCCATGGTGGATCACGATCAGCATGGTGATTATGGTGGCTACACTTTCAATCGTTTATGCCCGCCTTTTTCATATGGAAATTAAAAATTACCTGCCCTTTTTGGTCACAGGGCTGTTATTTTGGAATTTCATTTCTTCTACTTTAATCGATAGTAATGAGGTTTTTAGAGCTTCCGCTAATTTTATCAAGCAGATGAATCTTCCGTACTCTCTTTATTTGCTTCGCTTATTGACTCGAAACTTAATTATCTTTGCGCACAATATTCTGATTTATTTCATCATAATCCTGATTTTTCAAATTAATCCAGGGTGGAATAGCTTACTGTTTATCCCTGGCTTTATATTGGTTTTACTCAATCTAGCTTGGGTATGCTTTTTGATCGCATTAATTAGCACTCGTTATCGAGATTTGGCACAGATTATCACTAATCTTGTTCAAATATTATTCTTTGTCTCACCCATCACCTGGATGCCCAACCAATTAGCGCGATCGATGGTGGTCAATTACAACCCTGTTTATTATATTTTAGATCTACTGCGATCACCTTTACTGGGTCAAACACCTTTAGCCATTTCATGGATCATCATGACTCTCTCCGCCCTCCTCGGCTTAGGATTTACTCTATTTTATTTTTTCCCCAAACATCAAAAACGTATTGCTTTCTGGATTGATTAAAATGCCTCATATCATTGCTCATAATTTATCACTCATTTATCCTTCTTATGGTGTAAATAAGCGCTCCTTAAAACACAGTCTACTAAGAAAAATCAGTGTCGGTGGGAAAATTCAAAATCAAGAAAACAATACGGTCATCGTTAGAGCACTTCAAAATATCAGTTTTGAACTTAAAAGCGGTGATCGCCTAGCTTTACTCGGTCATAATGGGGCTGGTAAATCGACATTATTGCGTGTTTTGGCTGGAATTTATCAACCTTCACATGGAAGCCTTCAAATTGAAGGCAAAATTTCTACATTATTGGATCTATCAGCAGGCCTGTTTCCTGAAGCGACAGGCTATGAAAACATCAATATAAGAGCCCATTTATTAGATTTGCCCAGTCACTTAAGAGAGCAACTAATCCAAGAAGTCGAGGAATTTACTGATATTGGTCAGTTCTTAGCTATGCCCGTTCACACTTATTCATCCGGCATGATGGTTCGTTTATCTTTTGCATTATCAACTTTAATGGCTCACGATATCATGCTAATCGATGAGGCTGTAGGTGCGGGTGACAATGAATTCATGAAAAAAGCTCAGGCACGCATTGAAAATCTGATCAACCAATCTGAAATACTAGTGCTAGCCTCTCACTCCCCCGATATTATTAGAAAATTCTGCAACAAAGCACTTTGGTTAGAACATGGGCAAATTAAAGCCATGGGAAGTATTGAAGAAATTTTGCCAAATTTTGAGGGGTGATTAACAATTAATTATTAAATTACCAGATGGCACAATACAAACAAAGCCCCTGGAAATACACCCAATAACAAGACGGCAATCGCATTGATGGAAATCGCAATTTGTTCAGAGCGCGTATAAACAAAAGGAGTCTTTGATAAAGGCTCTTCAAAATACATCACCTTTACAATTCGCAAATAATAATAAGCCCCGATGATTGCAAATAAAATCGCCGTTACTGCCAGCCAAGTCATATGAACTTGAATCAAAGATTCCAGCAATCCAACTTTAGCAATAAATCCAAACAAGGGGGGAATTCCCGCCATAGAAAACATAATCAACAATAAAGTAAATGCCAACCAGGGATTTCGAGTGTTAAGCCCTGAGAAATCTTCGATAGATTCCAACTCATAGCCTTCTTTGCTCATCAACACAATCACACCAAAAGCACCGAGGCTCATTAAGGTATAGCTGATGATATAAAACATCGATGCAGAAAAACCATTAATCGTTCCAGCCGCCAAACCCAAACACATATAGCCCATATGGGCGATGGAGGAATAACCGAGCATCCGTTTAATATTTTTCTGAACAATAGCGACAACATTACCCACCGCCATCGATAGCAGTGAAATCACAATCAAAATAGGCTGCCAATGATTTAATAACGAAGGCATCGTATCGAGCAGTAATCGAACCGCTAATGCGAAGGCTGCTAGTTTAGGAGCTGCACTAATAAACAATGTCACTGCGCTCGGGGCACCCTCATAAACATCAGGCACCCATAATTGAAAGGGAGCAGCGCCCCATTTAAAAGCAAGGCCTGCTAAGATCAATACTAGCGCTAATATTAAAACCATCGGTTGATCATGTAGGCTTGATAGGCTAACTGAAATCTGGTGCATATCCAAAGTCTGTGTAAATCCAAAAAATAATGAAAATCCGTACAATAACAAAGCGGATGCAAATGAACCTAATACAAAATATTTGATCGCAGCCTCAATACTTCGAGGATTCGTTCGTTCCATTGCCACCATGGCATAGAGTGGAAGCGACAGTAATTCTAATCCCAAATAAAGTGTGATCAGATTGGCCGATGAAATTAATACCATCATCCCTAAAGTAGATAGCAAACCTAATACGTAAAATTCAGTGCGTGGAATTCGCTGTTGATCGACATAACGTCTTGAGTACATAAAACTTAAGAACACAGCCATATATACAAAAAGCTTCATCCAAACGGCAAAAGGATCCAAGATAAAATTGCCATTAAATTCATATAAAGTTTGATGAGGGGCACAGACATAACTTAAAATGCCCGCAACAATCAAAGAAATTTGAGCCCCATAATAGGAAAATGGTGATTCGCTTTTAGGAGCAGCTCCCACTAGCAAAATTATACAGGCCATCACTAAGATTATAATCTCAGGGAAAAGCCAGGACATTTGAATCAATTCATTCATATCACACCTATAGCCTAGAGCTTAGACTCAAATCGACTAAATGATTAATCGATGTATGAAAAACAGCTAAAATTGGATTGGGATATAATCCAATCACAATGACTGCAACTGCTAAAAATCCAAAAACAAAATATTCCATTCCATGAATATCTTGAAGCATTTTAATTTTCTCATGAACTATCGGACCATAGAAAACACGTTTATACATCCACAAAGTATAAGCAGCCGCTATCACCAAAGTAGAAGCCGCTAATAATGTAATCCAAATACTCGCCTTAAATGCACTTAGAATAATTAAAAATTCACCCACGAATCCAGAGGTGCCCGGCAACCCCGCATTTGACATCGCATACACCATAAATAATGCAGCAAATACAGGCATGGTTTGAGCGATCCCACCAAAAGATTTAATATCTCGGGTATGAAGTTGTCGATATAAAACACCAAAGGCTAAGAACATCGCACCGGAACCGAATGCATGAGTAATCATTTGAATCATCGCGCCCTCTAGACTCAAATAGGCATCGTGAAGATTCCCACTTCTATCGACGATAATATAAATCATAAAGCAACCCAAGGTTACAAAACCCATATGAGCTACTGAAGAATAAGCGATTAAACGCTTCATATCGTGCTGTGCTAATGCGATGAATCCAACATAGACTATCGCAATCAATGAAAGCACAATCATCATCCAAGCCAGTGCATGACAAGCATCGGGGACAATTGGCATACTGTATCGCATAAATCCATAGGCCCCTAGCTTCAACATCAACGCAGCCAGGATCACAGAACCTCCCGCTGGCGCCTCAGTGTGAGCATCCGGTAACCAAGTATGCAAAGGCCACATGGGAACTTTAATACCAAATGCAAGCAAGAAACCTACAAATAAAGTTAATTGAACTGGCATACTTAATTTCAAATGATAGAAATCTGAGATAAAGAAACTGTGTGCTTGTGATCGTAAATAAAGAATCGCAACCAGTAATAATGCAGAACCTAAGAAGGTATAGAGAAAAAACTTAATGGCAGCATAAGAGCGTCTCTCTCCACCCCAAATCCCGATACTCAAATACATCGGAATTAGCATGCCTTCCCAGAAGAAATAAAACAGCATGGAATCACTAGCCGCGAATACTCCCACAATCATGCCTTGCATGATCAAAAAAGCCGCTAAATATTGGGCTACTTTTTCTTGCACCATCGTCCATGAAGTCATGATAACTAAAATAGTGGTGACATTAGTTAGCACTAATAAAGGCATGGAAATCCCATCAACCCCTAAATCATATCGAATTCCATAAGTGGGAATCCAATCGGCATGCTCGGTAAACTGTAAAGCTGAAGTTGTGAGATCAAACTGCAACCATAAAGGTACACTGGCCGCTAAGCTTAAAATTGCAATAATCATCGCAATCATTCGAGCGTATCGATATTGATGCTCTTTGCCCACCATCAATACCAACAAGGATCCCAAGACGGGTAGCCAGATTAAGCAACTCAAGATTGGAAAATTATCTAAATTCATCAGTTTTATACCAATTGCCAAACTAAAATCATTACCAAAGCCATGACCATGAACAACACATATTGATTCAATAGACCTGACTGCATTCGTTGCGCCAATCGTGCGATACGCTCAATTCCTCGACCAGAACCGTTGACAAAAAAACCATCGATTAATTTCATATCGGTGACTCTATAAAAAAACCCGCTGAGCCTCTTAATCCCTCTCACAAAAACCCAATCATTAAATCGGTCGAAGCCATATTGCTCTTGCAAGACCACATGAATAATTTTAAAGAAACGTGCAAAATAATCGGGAAGCCTCGAGCATAGAACATATCCGACCCATGCCGTTAGTATGCCAGCTAATGAGATCCAAAAACTGAGATCATGGAAAGCGGATAAAGCTGCTGGAATTGCACCCTCAAATTCATTTTTCATTTTGGCCAAGACATCATACTGAGATAATACATGAATGCTCTGGCCCAATAATGGGGTTTCATTATTATATAAGATGGAAGAAACCATCCATCCGCCTAAGAAAACCGAAGGGATTGCTAAGGCAATCAACGGGAATAAAGCAGCCCAAGAAGATTCTCGGATTTCATCAAAATTTAACTCTGTTCGAGGCTTACCATGAAAAGCGAGAAACAAGGCTCTAAAGCTATAAAGTGCTGTCACAAATGCCCCTATCAATAAGCAATAATAGGCATAAGGCGCCGAGGCTAAACTGGAAATATGCACGGCCTCTATTATAGTATCCTTGGAATAAAATCCTGAAAAAGGAGGGATTGCGGTCAATGCCAAGGTCCCGATCAAAAAACAAAAATAGGTCACCGGTAATTTTTTCCAAAGCCCACCCATCTTACGCAAATCTTGTTCGTGATGGAGACTCATGATCACACAGCCTGCTGCTAAAAATAATAAAGCTTTGAAACAAGCATGAGTGAATAGATGGAAAATCCCAGCTGAAAATGCTGAGGCTCCGTTAGCCGCCATCATGTAGCCTAGTTGTGACATGGTGGAGTAGGCAATCACTCGCTTGATATCGTTTTCCACTAAGGCCAATAAGCCCAAGAACAATGCCCCTGTCGCACCGATCACCAAAACCACATTTAATGCCACTTCGGAAAGCTCATAGAGGGGCGATAAACGTGCGACTAAGTAAACACCCGCTGTCACCATAGTCGCCGCGTGAATCAATGCTGAAATTGGAGTTGGGCCCTCCATCGATTCCGGCAACCAAATATGCAAGGGAATCTGAGCCGATTTGGCCATGGCGCCGACAAATAATAGCAATGCCATTAAAGTAATCACAGAACAATCAAACCCACCCATCAGAGGGATTGATGTATTCACTAAAGAAGGAAGGGCTTTAAAAACCCCAGAATACTCTAAGGTTCCGCAATAAGATAAAATCATTGCAAGACCTACGATGAATCCAAAATCACCAATACGGTTGACGATAAAAGCCTTGAGGCCTCCTGAAGCTGCCGAATCTTTTT
>CAIQCE010000020.1 GCA_903870185.1 uncultured Gammaproteobacteria bacterium | reverse complement strand
TGCGCCTAACTCTCTTATGGTTCACGATCTGCTGATGATATTCAGCCAAATCAGCCTTAATCGTGCGCCAACCCTTGTTATTGTGGTCAAGCCAGATTTGTAAAATCTTCTCTTCTAATACCAATTGCAATATAAATCACAGTGTACGTAACCAATCTCGACTGCACATTGATTTCACTAAATCTGATTGTTGTGCAAACGCATTCCATGCAATACAGACCTGGTCCACTATTTCATTATAATCTTTAAAATTACAATTCGATAGGTAATGAGACTTCATCCAATGCCACACCTGTTCCACTGCATTTAGCTCAGGTGCATATGGCGGTAATGGAATCAATGTAATATTTTTGGGAACAAATAGCTCATTTGCAGTATGCCAGCCTGCATTGTCCATGACCAAGGCAATGTGACGATTATCTTTAGCTTGACGAGATAGCTCATCCAAAAATAATTGCATTGAGTCAGTATTCGTGTATGGCAGCACCAATCCGAATGCTTCTCCAGTTTGAGCACATACCGCTCCATAAATATAAGTAGCGATAAACTGTTGCTGTCTAACTTTCCGTGGTCTAGTTCCTCTCTTTGCCCAGATACGAGTGGTACTACCTTGTTGCCCAACTCTGGACTCATCTTGTTGCCAAACATCAACTAATGAAATATCTACATCAGGTGGTAGTAGCTCTTTTAGTAGGCGCGGGAAGTTTTTTATATAGTTCCTGTATCTCAGCATCTGACTTTGGATGTTTTGAACGAGAGGATATCCAGCTGAAATTTAACCGGTGAAGCACATTGTAAATAGTGCGCAGACAACATGTAATTGAGAATTCACTTTGCACTATTGCCTGAAGCTGTTTTCCTGTAATGCAACCGCCTGTATCACTGGTACTCAACATAGTTACAAAATCAGCGATCCAATCTTCCGCTTGCTTGGATATCTTGCTCGGTCGGACTTTGTTCGTTTTAACATATAAACGCTCTATGCCAAAATTACGAAAATTACGCAACCATGTTTGAACGGTATTCCAATGTACCTTTAATAATTCTGATACTTGTTTTAATGTTTTGCCATCTTGTATGTTCGCCATTGCAAGTAACCTAATTCTATTCCTAGGATTCTTTTCCTTTTTAGCCATTAGCGCAAAATTATAAGTGGCAAAATTAGCAGGCAATAGCATTGGATTCGACATCGTAACCTCTATATAGAATATAATACATAGATTATACAACACTGTGGTTTATAATGCAATTAGTATAATTAACATTTACTACTTCTGTGTCGGGTTTTTAAAATAAAAATTTTCAGCTTCGTCATAAGAGCAACGCATTAACTTTGTAAACTGTGGGATTAAAAATAAAAATGGAGAAACTATGATTGGTATTAGCCCAAATATTACCAAACTAGGATAAATCCCAACCATATTTATTAAGTACCCAAGAATTAAAAAACCTATAGGAATCCCTGCTTCTATTAGCATCTTTGCAGCGCCACTTATTCTTGATCTATAATCTTGAGGTAAAGCCATCATGCGCCTAGTATTTGCACTTATGTTATGAATAATAATGCAATTTCCTAAAATAAATAATAAGATGAATACTAAAAATAGGCTTTTAAGTAGTGGAGTAATTAATATTGTTAAACCGCTTATAAATAAACCTAAAAAGCAAATCTTATCATCTGAAAGTAAACGTCCGAGCAGCTTAACAGTAACTATAGATCCCACCAACATGCCACAGGCAATAGCCGACTCTAGTATACCTAATGTAATGGCAGTGCTATGAAACACATTCTTGACTAGATATGGTATCCCTAATA
>CAIQCE010000019.1 GCA_903870185.1 uncultured Gammaproteobacteria bacterium | reverse complement strand
CACCTTAACTTATTTAATCAATTAGTTAGAGATTGTGCTGGCGGAGCCTAGCACCAAAAGAAGCGCTTGGCGCCAGTATAAAAGATATTTTGCTGCCTAGCTTCAAAACTCAAAATCTTTCAATTTCGAGAGATGGACTTAAGCTGCAAAGAAGTTCTATATGCAAAAAAGCAGAGTAAAAACATCTTGTTGGAATCGTTATGGTAATCGAACTCGAGTAGTGCGCCGTAGGGATGGGGTTGCAGGTCCAATGAATTGATTAGGATTCTTTAGGGCTTCGATCGCCTGCTTAATAGCCTTTAGATAACCAGAAGAATCATTTTGATAAGGTTTATTTGTGATCTTTTGGTGCCAGCGTTTATCCAGATGCTGATGTGCATTCACAGGCTTTGGATTTTTTTGGGTGAGTAAATTCCTTTGTTGCTCTAAAATCGTCTTAATTTCATCTATTTTGTTGCAATTATTTACTGCTTCTATTACCGCACAAACACGTTTCTCATGATGGTGACCAAAAAATCGGATCCCATAAATGCTAAATTTATAAGGGCTGGAATAGGCTTCTAAAATTTTTTTAACGGCAATTTTAGCTATCAAAAAATCTGTTCTTGCTTGAAGCTCTTCAAGATTTCCGCCCTGTGTTGAAAGTCTTGGCATTCTTGTCTCCTTTCATTGGTGGTTCTTTAACGGGTTTTATAGGTTATCCAGTTAGCAGTCTGTGGTCTTTATAGACTCTTCAGTTGGGTTGGGAGGATCCTTCTGCGAAAGTGCTAGATTCAATTAGTTGATAAGCAAATGGCATTATAACCTCAGGGCATTGAAATAATAAAGACTATTTCAATAGATGGGTTAATATTGAAATTAAAATTCATTGGCATAAAGTCAATGTATCGTTATAATGGCCGCCTTCGAATATCCCGTTCGGGAGTATTTGTTAGGGCCGTTAGCTCAGCTGGTAGAGCAGTTGACTCTTAATCAATTGGTCGTTGGTTCGATCCCAACACGGCCCACCAATAATCAACAAGTTACGGCAAATCCTCGAAGCCTATCCCTTCCTGTGTCGACAAGGTAGAAAAAAGAGTGGGCGCCTCAGGGAGCTTGAAGAAATGCATCCAAAAAATCTTGATCCAAATCAGGGAGTATAACAATGGTTGGAGTAGCTACTGCAGCAGATGCAAGAACAATCATTATTGCAGGACATCGAATACGAGTTAGAGGCCCTCATCGATTAGCATCAGGTATAACTATCGTTCCTTCAGTCCCCAAGATTGATTTGGACTTAATCGCTAAATCTACAAAGAAAATTCATGAGTATTCGGCTGATATGTATGGCTGATTTAGCAACTTTTTCCTTGCAGATTGAAACGTTGTTAGTAAAAATTATTAATCCCAAATTAGAATTATTGTAAGCTAGGAGATAAAAATATGAATGTTGAAGAATTTAAAAATGCTATTTTAAAGTCTGAATTTGATTCTATTGAGCATGCTTTAAATAATAAACCCGTTGGCTCTCAAGAGCTTTCTGCTGATAAATCCTTGGTGAAGGCCTGTGTGGAGCTTTTGAAGGAGCAAGGACCTGATTTTTATAAACCTTGTCTCACCTTGTTGGAAAAACATGGAGAGAAGTTATTATTCAATAATGAAATTTTTAATCAGACGATTGTCACCCATCTTAGGGCTAATGAAAACCCAGGAGCTTATTCAGAATTTTTAGTCAATATTAAAAAACTAAATTCTGGATATGTATGGGATTCTTTATATAAGTACGCCATTGAAGCGAATGATGATGCTAAACTTGAAATTTTGCTCGAGATTGCTCCTCCGGATTTTAACTTGCCAGATGATAGTTGTGTTGTTGAAATGACAAAGTTTGGCGCGGAAAAAGCTAATTTATGTAGAGAAATACTTTCACTCGTCTGTATGAATATAGAGACTCCTATACATTCTAAGCTGCTTGATAAATATTTGAATGATAAAACCAATGGTGAAGACGGAATTAATGCCATTCAAGTGATTACTATTACTTGTGCGCATTTGCTTGAAGTACGAATACATGATAATTCCGACGAGAAATATCATGATTTTTACGATGCTTGTCTTTTTGTGATTAATAGATTGGGTGCGGAAAATTTTTTTACCGACACTAATGAACCTTTAGAGTTTTTTAATAAGAAGGTCATCATTCAGGGAGAAAAGGTTGAATTTTCTGCTGACTACATATCATTTCTGGCCAAGCTCAAAGCCTTGGGTCGGCCCAAGGAATGGGATTACTTATATTGGAACGCCTTTAATCATGGCCAAAATGCACTTGAAGTACTCTATCAGATCGCAGCTCCTGATTTTGATTGGGAGGAGGTTCTTGGGAAAAAAGAAATTTTATGGCAGGCATCTCTCAATATAAAGCATGCTGTTGCTTTTAATATTATTCAGGGAGTGCGTGAAACCTATAGAGATCAGCTTAGGTTGGCTGGCATAGATTTTCTGTGTGCTAAGGGGAGTGAGTACTACGAAGCTTTCCAAAAGCTGCTGCCTGAGCTTGGGCCTGAGAGCCTATTTAGCGAACAGCAATTTCAAGATGCAATCATAGCTCAAGCAAAGCCTAGTAATGCTCTGTCTAAATACAAAGCGTTTCTGACGAATTTAAAATCGTATAATTATCCTCTTCAATGGAATGCGATGTATGCTGCGGCAGTTCAAAGGGATTTTGAGAAAATTGCTGTTCTTCTTGACCTGATTAAGCCTGAATTTATACCTATGGAAGGTGGTGCCGATTTATTTGTGCTTTCTGCAGAAGGGTTG
>CAIQCE010000018.1 GCA_903870185.1 uncultured Gammaproteobacteria bacterium | reverse complement strand
TAGGGGACGTACGTAAGTTGTCAACTTACGTACTTTTAGTTAAAAATTATGTAAAACGTAAGTTGACAACTTACGTACGTCCCCTGCCAATGATACGATACCACCAGTTCAATAAGGGATAATGAAATGTCTAAACAGCCTGAAACCATCTATTTAAAAGATTATAAAGTGCCGCCATTCTTGATCGACCAGGTTCAACTTCACTTCGACTTGCTTGAGGCTGAGACCCAGGTGAGGTCTATTTTGAATATTCGCCGGAACCCAGCTTCTCTAGAGAAGGATGCACCACTCCGTCTTAATGGTGAGGCACTTAAGCTGCTGGATATTTATTTGGACCATCAGCCTTTGCAGTCTAATCGCTATCGAACCGATGAGGCATTTCTGACCATCGATCAAGTGCCGGAGAGCTTTGTTTTGGAAACTGTAGTTAGCATTGATCCTAAGAACAACACGCATCTCTCGGGCCTTTATCAATCAAATGGCAATTATTGCACCCAATGCGAGGCAGAAGGATTTAGGCGGATTACTTATTTCCTCGATCGTCCCGATGTGATGTCCCGTTTCAGAGTGGCGATTAGCGCTGATCGAGGGCGCTATCCGACCTTATTATCCAACGGTAATTTGATTGAAGAAAGAGAGCTTCCCGATCAACGTCATTGGGTTCTTTGGGAGGATCCATCTCTAAAGCCTTGTTATTTATTTGCCTTGGTCGCAGGGGATTATGAACACCTAGAAAAAGAATATCGCACCGGTTCAGGTCGGAAAGTATCCCTATATCTTTATTTGGAAAAGGGCAATTTGCATCAAGGCGATTTTGCTTTGGGTGCTTTGGAAAGATCGATGCGTTGGGACGAGGAGCATTACGGTCGAGAGTATGATTTGGATCAATATATGATTGTAGCGGTTGGTGATTTCAATATGGGGGCCATGGAAAATAAAGGCCTTAATATTTTTAATACGAAATATATATTAGCGAATTCACAAACAGCTACCGATTTAGATTATATGGCGATTGAAAATGTCGTGGGCCACGAATATTTTCATAATTGGACGGGAAATCGAGTCACTTGTAGGGATTGGTTTCAAATTACGTTGAAAGAAGGTTTAACCGTATTTCGGGATCAAAGTTTTTCTGCCGATATGAATTCTCCTTTGCTCAATCGAATCAACGCGGTTAATTTAATTCGTAATCTGCAATTTCCTCAAGATGCAGGCCCGATGGCGCATCCGATTCGCCCCGATCAATATTTACAAATCGATAATTTTTACACCGTCACAGTTTACAACAAAGGTGCTGAAGTGATTCGTATGGTGCACACCTTGATTGGTGCGGAAAACTTCCGAAAGGGTATGGATCTTTATTTTCAACGATTCGATGGGCATGCAGTGACGACGGATGATTTTATTCAATCAATGGAAGATGCTTCAGGAAAAGATTTAACACAATTTCGACGTTGGTATTCACAGAGTGGGACTCCCGTCTTAGAAGTAGAAAGTGAATATGATGCAGCCAAAAAAACATATACGCTCACGGTTAAACAATCGTGTGCGCCGACAATCGGCCAAGATCAAAAACTACCATTCCATTTGCCTTTGAAAGTATCTTTATTGAATAAGGCAGGAGAAGCCTTGTCACTTCGGTTATTAGGTGAGCTTGAAGCGATTACTCATGTTCGGGTGTTGGAGCTTAAAGAACCGATGCATCAGTTTGTTTTTGAAGGTATTGATGAGCCAGTGACCCCATCTTTGTTAAGGAATTTTTCAGCGCCTGTGATTCTGAAGTATCCTTATACTCAATCTGAATTAATTTGGTTAATGGCGCATGAGACTGATGCTTTTAATCGATGGGATTCGGCTCAACGAGTGGCGACTGATTTAATCTTAAAAGGCGTAAAACTGTATCAAGAAAAAACCGAATTAAAGGTAGAAGTTTCCTGGTTAGAATCGATGCAAAAATTACTAAAGGACTCTGAACAAGACCGACTCTTAGTCGAAAAATGTTTGACCTTGCCGACTGAAAATTATTGTTCGCAGCAGATGGAAGTGATTGATATCGAAGCGATACATGAAGTGCGTGAGTGGACGAAATGGAATTTGGCTTCTTCCATGGAGAGTGAATTTTTAAATGTATATCAACAATTAAATTCGCATTCGCCTTATGAGTATAATGTTCAATCGATGGGTGAGCGTAGTTTAAAAAATATCTCGTTGTCTTATCTTAATGTGCTTAAGAAAAAAGAGCATTATCAATTAGCTTTAAAGCAGTTTAGAGCGGCTGATAATATGACTGATAAAATAGGGGCCTTGATTGCGCTTAACGATCATGATTGTGAAGAGCGAATTGAAGCGATGGAAGAGTTTTATCAGGCTTGGAAGCATGAGCCATTGGTGGTGGATAAATGGTTGATTTTGGAAGCCAGCTCGAGTCTTCCTGATACATTGGAGCGAGTTAAAGCTTTGCTAACCCATTCGGCATTTGATCTTAAGAATCCCAATAAGGTGCGATCGTTGATCGGGATTTTTAGCAATAATTTATTGCATTTTCATGCATCGAATGGGGGTGGGTATCGATTCTTGTCTGATCAAGTTTTGAGCATTGATCCGGCCAATCCTCAGCTTGCGGCGAGAATTGTAGAGCCTCTTTCCCGTTGGCAGCATTTTGATGAGGGGCGGCAGCAGTTGATGCGGCATGAGTTGGAGAGGATTATTGCCTCACCTAAGCTTTCTAAGAACGTGTATGAGATTGTGGCCAGGGGGTTGAAGAGCACGGTGTAGTGGGCTGTAGGTTGGGTCCCTTCGTAGGTTGGTCCCAAGCGCAGCGCGGGCCATATATGGACTCATCCGTTTTGAGAAGGATTTTTTTGTGTTGACCGATAAGAGAAGTGACTGCGTTCATATATTCGGCATCACCAGTATCCTGGGTGCCCTGATGAAATTCGCGCTGTTCTACCTCCTC
>CAIQCE010000017.1 GCA_903870185.1 uncultured Gammaproteobacteria bacterium | reverse complement strand
TAGGGGACGTACGTAAGTTGTCAACTTACGTATTTCTCTGATTTCTAATTTAGAGCCCGTAAGTTGACAACTTACGTACGTCCCCTATGTCCCTAACTTCAATGCTATCTGTGCCAACCGTTTGCCTAGGGCTCTGCAGATTTTAATTTCATCTTCCGTTAAAGGTCGGTTGCTTTCAGGTCCTGCTGTATGGCTCGGCCCATAGGGGGTTCCGCCACTTTGGGTTTGAGTGAGCTCAGGTTCGCTATAAGGAACACCGACAATGAGGGCTCCATGATGAATTAAGGGGAACATCATGCTGAGCAGAGTGGTTTCTTGTCCTCCATGCATGCTGGCAGTCGAAGTAAAGCATCCTGCAGGCTTAGAGATTAGGGCACCTGACATCCAAAGGCCTGCTGTAGAATCCCAGAAATATTTCATAGGAGCGGCCATATTCCCAAATCGGGTGGGGCTGCCCAAGGCGAGACCCGCGCAATCTTTAAGATCATCGAGGGTGACATAAGGGGGGCCTTCAGAAGGAATACTGTTTTCAGTCGCCTCCGTGGTGGCTGAGACGCTGGGAACAGTTCGAACTCGAGCTTCAATTCCAGCGATACTTTCGACACCATGCGCGACTTCTTGAGCCATTTTAGCAGTGGCGCCATATCGGCTGTAGTAAAGTACGAGTATATAGGGCATTAAATGATCTCCAGTAATTTTTCAGGGGGACGAGCAATCACCGCTTTCTGCTTACAGACGACGATGGGTCGCTCTATTAAAATGGGATTATCAGCCAGAATTTGGATGAGTTGTTTATCGGTTAATTGAGATTGCGCGAGTTTAAGCTCTCGGTACACAGGCTCTTTGGTGCGCATCACGTCCTTGGGTTTTAATCCCAGTTGTTTCAATAGGGATTCTAGTTCTTTAGGTTTGGATGGGGTTTCTAAATAAAGCACCACTTTGGGTTGAATGCCTTGGGCTTCGAGTAGTGCTAAAGCTTCTCTAGATTTAGAACATCGAGGGTTGTGATAGAGGGTGACTTGAGTCATATTAATCTCACGTATTTTTTTCATAATAAATAGTTACTATGAAATGATCAAGGGCACATTAAGGGGATTAAGATGTTTGCGGCATTCATGCATGGATTAATTTTGGCTTTTGGATTGATTATCCCGTTAGGTGTTCAGAATGTTTATGTATTCAATCAAGGGGCGACTCATAGTCGATTGATTCAAGCAGTTCCCAGCATCATGACGGCTTTTCTTTGTGATATGACGCTCATATTGTTGTCAGTCCTCGGCATTTCATTGATCGTGATGGAGCTTCCTTGGCTTAAACTCGTTATATTCAGTGTAGGGGTTATCTTTTTAAGCTATATGGGTTGGGTGACTTGGAAGGCGAAGCCTCATTCTGCAGATCATTCTTCTTCACATTCAGCTAAGCGCCAAATTTTATTTGCGATTTCTGTTTCTATACTCAATCCTCATGCGGTCATCGATACCGTCGCCGTAATTGGTAGCAACTCTCTTCAATATTTAGGTGAGGCAAAATGGGCTTTTACAGGAGCCTGCATTTTGGTTTCATTTCTTTGGTTTTGGGCGATGGCGATTTCGGGTCGGGTATTGCAACGAATGGATCATAGTGGCACTTGGTTACTTCGTATTAATAAACTTTCCGCAATTATTATTTGGTCAGTCGCTATTTATATTAGCGTTCAATTAATTGAGTTGATTCGATTCACAGATGGGATTTTAAATTTTAGGTGAGAATAGGGATGAGATTTAAAAGAGTTTTAAAAGTTCTAAAAAATATTGTTAAGCGATTTTATCAAGAAGATTGCTCAGATCGAGCGGCTTCTTTGGTTTATACCACACTATTATCGTTAGTGCCTTTTGGATTGGTTGCGTTAAGTATTTTATCAGCTGTGCCTTGGTTGCAGGGTTTGGGTGCTAAGATGCAATCTTTTATTTTCGCCAATTTTGTAGCGGGATCTGCGCAATCCATCGTTGAGCATTTGCAGGGATTTATGGAAAGGCTTCCTGGTCTTTCTAAAGCAAATATATGGGCTTTAGCATTGGTTTCTTTATGGACGATTTATAATGTGAGTAGTGCGTTCAATGCGATTTGGAGAGTGAAGCATCGTCGTAATATTTATAAATCATTTTCAATTTATATATTGATTTTACTGTTGACGCCTTTGCTGATGGGGCTCGGTTTTTTAGTCAGTTCTTTTTTGATTTCATTGCCGTGGGTTAATAGTATTTTCCAGATCCCCTATCTTGAAAAAATCTTATTGGAATTAATTGCATGTGTGTTGAGTTTTTCAACTTTCACTTTATTGAATTGGATATTGCCGACTTGTAAAGTGCCTTTTTATGCAGCGGTGATTGGTGGGGTTCTTTCGGATCTATTGTTTGAATCTGCTAAATATGCTTTCACTTTGTATATCAGTTATTTCCCGAGCTATGTGTTGCTCTATGGGGCGTTAGCCATACTGCCGATATTTCTAGTATGGCTCTATATTTCTTGGGTGATTATACTCTTAGGAGCCATGATTGCTCATGAGGTGACGGTTGAGTTTGGGCCTTAGAGTGTTCAACAAACCGATTAGCAGTCTCAAATCCTCTATTTTCACTATCTACGCTTGACTCATAGCCCTGCCTAAGAGTAACCTCTCCACGCGATACTTGTCTATTTTTACTCATTATCGTCAAAAACGCTCGGGATAGGCGGCATTAGTTCACGGTAAGGATATCAATTGTTAAAGCTAGGAATATTAATTTCTAGTTATTGGTTTCCAAGCTAGAGGACATTTTTATGCGACCTTCCACACTTACAGCCCCCGCACTTCCTACAGCATCTGTGCCCGCACATGGAGCTGGTTTATCAGCTAGTTCTGCTGACTCTGCGAAACCTAGAAGTAATGGAGTAGGCGCTCATTCAGCTGCTCATGCAAAAGAGGCAGTTTTGATTCCTGCGATGGCTAGTGGATTGGAAGACGAATATTCTAGTTATGTGGTAATAGCCGATTCAGGAGCTGGCGTCTCAAAGAAAAAACAACTGGAAGCCATGATTGGATCCATATTATCAAAAGAGGATGCTGACCCTAAGCTTAAGGCTGTTGCTGCATTTATTAGTGGAGACTTTCAAGTATTTTCAGGTGATTATAAAGCAGGTGAGGGATTTTATAAAAATGCACTTCAACAATATTGTTACCCTCCTGCTATTGAAGGATTATCAGCTTTATATATAAGTAAGAGCGTAGAAAAATCACCTTATGAGACTCAAATCTATGGGGTTTGTGCTTATTTATTAGAGCCTATCGTAGTTGATAAAGCCGCCAAAGGGAAAGGAGATAAATCTCCATTGTTGGTCAATGGGGCTGAGAAATGGCGAGGTTTTTTGAGTGTTTTGCGTGGTCATATACAGCGTGGTGAATATGAACCTATTCGTGCTGATTTTGTAAAATTCCAATATTTTACAAGCTTATTAATTGGGCTATTAAGATGCTATAAATATTTTCTCAAAAATGAAAAGAATCTTGAGCAAACAGATAAAGTTGCGAGAATGCAACATTTAAGAAAAATGCTTAATAAGTTGTTAGAAGATGTAGTAGTGGGGCCTTCCTATAAACCAAGCCGTGATAAAATGAAAGAAGCCTATCTACTTGGTGAAAGAAAATTTGCTAAGCGATTTGGTCCTCTTTCAAGTGCTGAATATCTAAAGGGACTGCGTGCTTTTTATGCAGCTTCTTTAGGTGTTCCTCTGGGAGAAGAAGACTATGAAAAGCCTATTGATGATGAAAGTATTAAGGATGCTGGTAAGAATTTTTCTAAGCGTTTTCCTGGTCTAGATGAGGGATCTCAAAATCAGGTGCATCAATTAGTTGCATCAGGTTTTATGTCGGTGTTAGAGGAAGTTAGGGAAGCTTCTACGGCTGCAACTAAAATGATCGAATCAGCTGGGGCAGATGGAGAAACTGTAGCTGCTAGTATGGCGGGACATAGTGTGCGAACCAATGTTTCTGCTACAGGAGGCCGAGCCGCTGCTGGAGCTGGAGCCGGAGGCTCAGGATCACGTAGAAGTTCTGTTGCCAGCGGTGCTAGCGGTAGTTTAGCCGCAGCAGCTGCAAAACATGGGTTAAGAGCTAAATTGTCACCCGTAGCGGAGAGTGGATCTGGATCATCGCCTGCAGAAGATCGTAAAGCCGAAAGAGCAAGAGCGATTCATGATGCAGAAAATAGCGCAAAAAAACGTGGGCTGAAACTTGAGCTAGCGGCGGTTGAAAGCGCTTTAGCCGAAGAAACGGATAAAGAAACACAGAAATTTTATAGAGCTCGGATCATTTCACTTAATGAGCAATTAAGGCAAGTAGTTCCAAGTGCTGAGGCTGAAATAGAATCAGGCCCTAGTGCGAGTTTAACTTTCGGTGTTAGATAGGAGCAATAAAATATGAAAAATATAATGAATTTAAATCGTAAAGCTGGCTTTATAATAGTAGGTATTTTCGGACTAGTCGTCGCTCTTTCTTTCCTTTTGTTAGGAACGGGTGATTTAGGTTTTAATATAATCGAAGGCTTTTATTTTTCAGGCTGGTTAGCAATGGCCATTGCTATTCCAGCAGTATTGTTATTGGCAACTGGCTTTGGAGCATTTCAATTTATTTTAAATCTTTTGAAATCAACAGCTCCCCAAAAAAATCATAAACCTGTTGATCCTGCTTTGGCAGCAGCACCAGTATCAGCACCTGCTGTCGTAGCTCCTTTGCCGCCAGCGTTGCTTACTACTGGAGCTGAAGGTCCACGATCGGCGACTGAGCCTCAATTATCTGGAGCGGTTAAGCTTGTTGAGCCTGCTCCAGCGGCAGCTCCTTTGCCACCAGTGTTGCCTACTGCTGGAGCAGAAGTTTCAGGATTGAGGACTAAGTTTCAATTATCAGCGTTACCTGAAAAAGAAGTTCCAGCCAGCATGACGATTGCGGGTGCAGTTGCTGCCCTGACTCGCCCAACGGTTAATCCTGTTGAGTCTACTCCAGCGGCAGCGCCAATTGCTGCCGCAGCTTCTTTGTTACCTGCGTTGCCCACTGAAACAGAAGTTCAACAACCACGATCGACGACTGAGCCTCAATCATCAGCGTTACCTGAAAGAGTGGTTCGAGCCGGTATGTCGATTGCGGAAGCAGTGGCTGGTTTGCCAGGCCCGCATAATAATCGTGCTGACCCTGTCCCAGCAATAACATCTGCTGCCACTGCTCCTTTGCCACCAGTCCTGTCTACTACTGGAGCAGAAGTTTCACGATCGGCAACTGGGCAACAATCTTTGCCAGAGCTTTCAGATGCTTTATCATTTTCTGGTGGAATAGCTATGGTTATGGCTGCATTGGCTGGCCCGACAGGGGCAGCTCCTATCGCTGCTCCTATCGCTGCTCCTCCGTTGCCACAAGTACCTGTGCAAGCACCTGATATTGCTGATGAAGTACGCTCTGATGGAATGGGAGCTCGCTCGGATAACAGCGGTGTTGATCATGTGGCGGATTATAATGAAGAAGATGATGATCGTAGTGCAAGTGTTTCCACTGGTGAAGATGAAAGTGGTGCAAACAAAACGCTACCGATTGCTCCAGGTTTTGCAGGCCGAACAGCCGCTGCTTTCCTGCTTGCTAGGAAACCTGCTCCTTCTGATGCAAGTAGTCAATCTACTAGAGGTACTGAACATAGTAAAATTTCAGGGACTCGACGCTCTTCAGATTCAAGTTCTGGCACAGGAAAACTGGGGCAGGCTAGTGCTGGAAGCGGAGCAGAAATACCAAGACCTACTCAAACGACCATATCGAGTATATTGGGTGGACTTTTTGGGTCGCCCTCTGCTACAGGAAGATCAGTCTCAGCAATAGATTCTACGCTTGAAAGTGCAACAACTAGAGGCCATCGTTCTTCAAGTACGGAAGCAAGGGCCGAAGCATCTTCTTCATTGCCACTTTCTGATCAAGAAAATCGTCTTCGCGGTACTTCATTTTCTGGCAAAGGTTCCACCACTGCTGCAGTTCATGTGGCAGCTAGAGGAGCTCTTCCAAGGAGTTCTGCTATAGCAAGCGGAGCGGCAGCAGCTGGAGCAGCTCCTCCAAGAGATACTGCAGCAAAGGCAGCAAAGGCAGCAAAGGCAGCAGCATCCGGCTATCCTCAGTCGAAGAGGTATGGAAGATAGCGCTATATGCTTTCATGCTGTATATCAGTTACTTCCTGAGTTATGTGTTACTCATGAGACGTTGGCTATACTACTGATATTCGTAGTCCTGCCTCTGCTGGAGCTTTTTCATCAATCGTCTTCTTTATCTTCAAATATTCACGATAATAACGGCCTAATTCACCCTGTGAGAGCGCAGGAAGAACCTTATCGAGTGTTAGACATCAGTTCTCTCGTAGAGTACCTCTATCAATGCATTGGCTGCTTTCATTTTTTCAGTCTTGCTAAATCCAAAACCAAAAAGGCTGAATAATCCAAACCAATAATAACTCCATCCGCGATCACGACGGTCCAAATAATTTTGAATATTATCGATTAGAGTTCTGTATTCTTGTTTTATGTCTTTAATCCCAATGAGGATCGTTATTTTTAGGGTGCTTTCTCACAATCTTTAAATATCTTCGAGATTTTGTAACGGTTATTGAATTTGAGCTATTGATCTAATTTAACAAAGCTTTATTAAGAGAATAATAAAACTGCATAAAATTTAATCGATTTTTTGGGGTGTGGAAGAAGTTATTAGTCATGAATGGAACACATAGGAGTGTTATGTGTTCCATAAAGTTTCTTATGCTTAAGGTG
>CAIQCE010000016.1 GCA_903870185.1 uncultured Gammaproteobacteria bacterium | reverse complement strand
AAAGGTATGCATATTTGCAAAAAGACCTTAAGTGCGGTGTTTTTTTTGAGCAATGAAATTTAATTAGGAAAAATGCACTCTAGGGTGCGGAATGGCAGTCTTACTGCAAAAATTTTAACTTGTTTAGCTGAGGTATATACCACATGGAAGCCAGATTTCATTTTAGTTCATGGTGATACTACGTCAACTTTAGCCGCATCACTTTCCGCTTATTATCATCAGATTCCGGTATTTCACGTTGAAGCAGGTCTTAGAACAGGTAATATTTACTCCCCTTGGCCCGAAGAGGTAAATCGAAAATTAACGGCAAGTCTAGCAAGTATTCATTTCGCACCGACACCATTGTCACGGATGAATTTACTAGAAGAGGGGGTCAATCCCGAGGGAATATTTGTCACTGGAAATACAGTTATAGATGCCCTACTTCATATATCTAATAGAATCGATTCTAATCAGATGATTCGTAATAAACTGGAAAAACAATTTGATTTTTTAGATTCTGAACGTAAATTTATTCTCGTAACAGGCCATAGGCGAGAAAACTTTGGGGAAGGGTTTAGTCGCATTTGTGAATCATTGGCTCAGATTGCTGGTTTATATCCTGACGTTGATATTGTTTATCCGGTGCATCTGAATCCAAATGTGCAAATTCCGGTATATCAATTATTGGCAGGATTTAAAAATATTCATCTCATTCCACCAATTGATTATGTATCATTTATCTACCTTATGAGGAAATCTTATTTTATTCTCACTGATTCCGGAGGGGTTCAAGAAGAAGCTCCTTCACTAGGAAAGCCTGTATTAGTTATGAGGGATAACACAGAACGTCCAGAAGCGGTTGATGCCGGGACGGTCGAGTTAGTTGGAACGGATTCTAAAAAAATTGTTGCTCATGCGAACCGATTATTAACTGATGATAATCATTATAAAAAAATGAGTTTAGCGCAAAATCCTTATGGAGACGGAAAGGCATCAGAAAGGATAGTTGAGATAATTTTGCAACGATATTCCCTTGGACTCAAAAAGGAAGTAACGGTATGTTAAAGAACACAGATGAACTATTTCAGTTTACTAGGATTTCAGTAATAGGGCTTGGATATATTGGACTACCTACAGCCGCTATAATTGCATCGAGGAAAGTACACGTAATAGGGGTTGATGTTAACATTGATACGGTCAATACCATCAATCAAGGTAATATTCATATCGTGGAACCCGATTTGGATATTATTGTCCATGCATCAGTTACTGAAGGTTATTTAAAAGCCACAACTCAACCAGAAGCTGCGGATGCTTTTTTAATTGCCGTGCCTACACCATTTACTGAGCGGCATCATCCAGATTTAAGTTACATTAAAGCAGCAGTTAATGCGATTGCTCTCGTATTAGCTCGAGGAAATCTCGTAATTTTAGAGTCTACTTCTCCTGTCGGTGCAACCGAGCAAATGGCGGAGTGGTTGGCTCTGGCACGTCCTGATCTAACGTTTCCTCAAACCCATGGAGATAATTCAGACATTAGAATCGCTTACTGTCCTGAACGCGTATTACCAGGGCATGTGTTGCGAGAATTAGTGCAAAATAATCGCGTGATTGGAGGCATGAGCTCCAAATGCTCACGTAATGCACAAGATCTATACAGGATCTTTGTTGAAGGTGAGTGCTTTATTACCAATGCACGCACTGCAGAAATGTGTAAATTAACAGAAAATAGTTTT
>CAIQCE010000015.1 GCA_903870185.1 uncultured Gammaproteobacteria bacterium | reverse complement strand
ATTTTCAGGTGAAATTTCTATTATTGTTGGCTTTATACTGAATAATTTTGTTACTTTCGCCCACACGAAAATTCAAGTTGAAAAATGGCTGATCAATTTTGTAAAATTTAACTTGGTGGCGCTGATTTCTCTTAGCTTGCAAACTATTATTGTTTATTTGGGCACATTCTTTTTTGGATATGGAATATTATTGGAAAACAGCTTGGTTTTTGTAGGAATCGTATTGGGTTCAGTTATAAATTATTTCGCTTATTCGAAATTTATTTGGAAGTTGTAGGTGCTCACTGTAGGTGGGAGCCAAGCGCAGCGCGGCCCAACAAGAATATATTACGGGACTATCTAATTATGTAGGTTGGCGCCAAGCGCAGCGCGGCCCAACATCTTTGTTTCTTAGCTGCTTTAATTATCTAAATTTACCTCGATAAAAACAGTACCACTTTCCTTCAAAATCTACTAAACTTCCACCTCTTCGTCGGGGCGTAGCGCAGCCTGGTAGCGCACTTGCATGGGGTGCAAGGGGTCGCTGGTTCAAATCCAGTCGTCCCGACCAAATAGTTTAAAAAAAAGAATATGTTGATTTGTTGGGCCGCGCTGCGCTTGGCGCCAACCTACATGATTAGATAGTCTCGCTGTAACATCCAAACATTGGGCCGTGTTCACTTGGCACCAACCTGTCGTCCCGCGCTTGATGTGGGATCCAGTTAAGCCGTCAGCTCTGCCACAACTTTTTCTAATAAGGATATAATCTCAAGCTTCGGTGCTTGAGTGCTTGATTCAGGTTTGGAAACGTCATTCGAAAGCTTTTGTCTCGCACCTTCGATCGTATAGCCTTCTTCATAGAGTAAAGTTTGAATTTGTCGAATCAGGAGCACATCTTTGCGCTGATAGTAACGTCGATTTCCACGTCGTTTAGTGGGACTCAATTGACTGAACTCTTGTTCCCAGTATCGTAATACATGAGGCTTCAAATCACAGAGGTTTGCCACCTCTCCTATCGTAAAATAGAGTTTTTCGGGAATAGCCGGCAATACTTTCTGTTTAGTCTTGCTGTTTAAGCTTGGCATTTTTTTCTACTCTAGATTTCAATTTATGTCCGGCACGAAAAGTCACAACACGACGGGCTGTAATAGGAATAGCTTCCCCAGTCTTGGGATTTCGTCCAGGACGCTCACCTTTGTCCCGAAGATTAAAGTTACCAAAGCCAGAGAGCTTTACACAAACACCCTTTTCTAGGGCTGCTCTGATCTCCTCAAAGAAGATCTCTACTAAGTCTTTAGCTTCTCGCTTGTTTAATCCCAACACGTTAAATAGATGTTCGGCTAAGCCTGCTTTGGTCAGTGTCATTAATTAAATCCTCAGTTTGGCTTCAAATTCACGCTCAGCACAAGAGAGTGCTCGCGCAACCAGGGCATTGATCTCTTCATCCACCAAGGTTCGATCAGGATCTTGAAATATCAGACCCATGGCAACACTTTTCTTGGACTTCTCAATATGCTGTCCATCATAAATATCAAATATTATCAAACTCTTCAAGCATTCTCCTAAGTCTTCGCGAATTTTCTGCTCTAATAGTGCAATTGGCAAAGTCCTTTCGACCAAGAGGGACAAATCTCGACGTACGCTTGGGAATTTGGAAAGAGGCTGGTAAGAAATTCCTTTCGAAGGCTTTAAAAGCTCTAAATCCAACTCAAAGAGATAAATAGCCTTCTCCAAACCTAAAGCCTGCATCACACTGGGATGCAATGCTCCTGCATAACCCAAGACCTTCCCATTTAGCTTTAATAAGGCGCTCTGGCCCGGATGAAGGGCATTATGATTGAGTGGGTGCCATTCAGCCTCTATTCTAGAGAAACTCAACAAAGCCTCTAAATCAGTTTTTAAATCAAAAAAATCAACTGGACGAGTGGGGCTTCCCCATTGCTCTTTCCAAAGACCCCCTGTCATTAAGCCCCCTATTTTAGGCCTCTGATGCCACTCTCCATCCTCTGAAACAAAACAAAGCCCAGTTTCAAACATTCGAACCCGATCGCATTGACGAGCAAGATTATGTTGTAGAGCCGCCATCAAGCCAGGCCAAAGGCTGTGGCGCATCACTGAAAGGTCTTGTGACATTGGATTGATCAGACGAATACTCTCTTCATTGGGATGCAGCAAAGCCTGTAAGGCAGGGTCTACAAAACTATAACTGATAATTTCGTGGTAACCTCGGTCCTGTAATAATCTCGCTAAATCATCCGTTTTCATCACAGGGACTCGCGTAGCTTTCATAGCAGGATGAGCAGGACTTGCAGGAATTCGATCGTATCCATACAGCCGTGCCACTTCTTCAATATAATCAGCTTCAATTTCGAGATCATAACGGAAGCTCGGCGCCCTTAAATTCCAACCGTCTTCCACGGCTAATACTTCGACCCCGAGTGAGCTTAAAAAACCTTCAACTTCAGTCGAATCGATACTCAACCCTAAAATTTGCTCCAAACGGCGAGCGCTAAGTTTAACCCTCCCACGTGAAGGCAATTCTGAAGGTTGTGTGGCCTCATTAACAGGCCCTACTTCACCACCCACAATCTCAACTAAAAGTTGTGTAGCACGCTCCAAAGCCACTCGTGGTAATTCAAAATCCACACCTCGTTCAAATCGGTAAGATGAATCGGTTTGAATGCCATAATGTCGAGCCTCAACCCCTAAGGTTTTGGGTGTGAAAAATGCACTTTCTAAAAATAAATTTTGAGTACCTGCACCTACAGCGCTCAGCTGCCCTCCAATAATCCCGGCTAAGGCCTGAGCTTGATTTTGATCTGCAATGACTAACGAGGTCTCAGCCAGTGTAATAGTTCGTCCATCCAGAACTTCCAATGATTCTTCTGAGTTTGCTAATCGAATCTCAATACCACCTTGCAGCTTATCTAGATCGAAAGCATGCATGGGCTGCCCAAGCTCCAACATCACATAATTCATCACATCGACCACAGGATGAATGCAGCGCACACCTCCTCGACGCAATCGCTCCTGCATCCATATAGGAGTTAAGGCATTAGTATTAATATGACGAATCACACGGCTAAAATAACGAGGGCATCGCTCTGGAGCACTCACATTTACTGGGAAAATTTCTTTTAAGGTAGGAGTGACTGTTTTGCTATCAGCTTTGATCTGACCCAAGCTATTGATGGCTCCCACTTCTCGAGCGATCCCTTGGATGCTGAGGCAATCACCTCGATTAGGAGTGAAATCAATCTCGATAATTTGATCATTTAATTTTAAATAATCTCGAATATTGCGGCCTATGGGAGCGTCTTCTGGAAGCTCCATGATGCCAGAACTTTCTTCTGACAGACCTAGTTCCTTGGTCGAACAAATCATGCCATAAGAATCAACCCCTCTGAGCTTCGACTGGGTGATTTTAAAATCTTCAGGCATCACGGCCCCAATTCTAGCGACTGGAACTTTCAAACCTGCACGAACATTAGCGCCTCCGCAAACCACTTGTATAGGCTCAGATTCACCCACATTAACTGAGCAAACTCGCAATCGATCGGCATCGGGATGTGGCGCCACTGATAGCACATGGCCGACAAATACTCCGGAGAAAGTATGAGCTGCGGAGCTCAGGCTTTCGACTTCCAACCCAGCCATTGTCAGTTGGGTCGCCAAAGCTTCGCTATCGATTGGGGGGTTCACCCACTCTCTTAACCATTGTTCACTGAATTTCATTTGTTATTCCACTAAATTTGATGGTGGGCACGCTACGCTTTGCCCACCCTACATAATTTGATAGTCCCGATCAACGTCAGCCCTCTCATGCGAGTGCTCATAACTGATATCAAAACTGGCTTAAAAATCGCAGATCATTTTCAAATAATAATCTTAAATCTGGGATTCTATAATACAACATGGCTAATCGATCAATTCCCATTCCAAAAGCATAGCCACTGAATTTTTTTCTATCGATACCGACATTGTTTAAAACCTTCGGGTGAATCATTCCACAGCCCATAATTTCTAGCCAACCTGTTTGCTTGCACACTCGGCAGCCTTGTTGTTTTTGACACATCACACATTCCATATCTACTTCGGCAGAAGGTTCTGTGAATGGAAAATATGAAGGACGAAATCGGAGCTTGAGCTCTTTCTCAAAAAAAGCGCTTAAGAACTCATTTAATAAAGATTTTAAATGCGCAAAACTACAACCTTCATCAACTACTAACGCTTCTAGTTGATGAAACATAGGGGTGTGGGTGTGGTCAGAATCTCGGCGATAGACTCGACCCGGTGTGATAATTCGAATCGGTGGCTCTTGTCGCTCCATCACTCGAATTTGTCCTGGTGATGTATGGGTTCTTAATAATCGTTGGTTGTCACAATAAAAAGTATCATGCATCGCTCGAGCAGGATGAGTTTCAGGGATATTGAGCGCTTCAAAATTATGATAATCGTCCTCAATTTCAGGACCTTCTTCAACGACAAAACCCATGCTCGCAAATATAGACTCTAAACGTATTCGAGTTTGAGTGACGGGATGCAAGCTCCCTAACTCTAAACCTCGACCAGGCAAACTGACATCGATTCGCTCGGAGTCTAGTGAAGCTTGTAATGCTTGGGCTTCTAAAAACTGAATTCGTTCTGCAATGAAGGCTTGTAGCTCTCGCTTCACTTCATTCACTAATTTCCCCATTTCGGGGCGTTGATCGACAGGCAGATCGCTGACTGATTTTAATAATTCAGTCAACTCACCTTTTTTACCGAGGTATTGAACTCGAAGATTCTCGAGGGTGGTGATCTCTTCCGCATCGCTTAAAGCGTGTTTAGCGGAAGAGAGTAATGAATTGAGGCGTTCTTGCATAATATAAGGCACCTCTTTTTAAAGCAGTCTTAAGCCAATGCTAACTTAGCCTTCTCAGCGATATTAGCAAAAGCTGATTTATCATTAACCGCTAATTCTGCCAAAATCTTTCTATCGATATCGACACCGGCCTTCAACAAGCCATTGACCAAACGGCTGTAAGAAAGACCACATTCACGAGCTGCTGCATTGATTCTCACAATCCACAAGGCTCTGAACTGACGTTTACGTTGACGACGATCACGATAAGCATATTGACCCGCTTTAATGACGGCCTGCTTCGCAACTCGATAAACTCGACTACGCGCGCCGTAATAACCGCTGGCTTGTTTTAATACTTTCTTATGGCGGGCTCTCGCTACAACGCCTCTTTTAACTCTAGACATAATCGACTCCCACTTAAATTATTCAATACACAATTGAGTTCGGACAGACTTAAGATCACTGGCGTCTACATGTGCTATTCCGCGCAAGTTACGTTTTGCCTTTTGAGTCTTCTTAATCATGCCGTGACGACGACCCGAGGTCGCTCTTTTCAGACCGCCATTTGCCGTTCTTCTGAAGCGTTTAACCGCTCCCCGTTTTGTTTTCAATTTATTTTTCATAGACTCTTACCACGTTGTTTTTAATTCTGTTTACTCGGTGCCACTACCATTGCCATCTGTTTACCTTCAAGCTTAGGTTGTTGCTCCACAGTCACTTTATCACCCAGCTCTACACAAATTCTTTGTAAGAGCGCCATTCCTAACTCACGGTGTTGCATCTCACGACCTCGGAACCTCAAGGTCAACTTCACCTTATCGCCATTCTCAATGAAGGAGACGATTTTACGAATCTTAACTTGTAAATCACCCTCATCTGTCCCCGGGCGAAATTTAATTTCTTTCACCTGAATAGATTTTTGTTTTTTCTTCTGAACCGCTTTGCGCTTGTTTGCTTCAAACAAGAACTTGCCATGATCCATAATTCGACAAACTGGTGGCTCAGCATTAGGGGAAATTTCCACTAAGTCCAACCCAACCCCCTCGGCACGTCCTAATGCATCCGCAATAGAAACCACTCCGACTTGATTGCCTTCCTCGTCAATTAACCGAACTTCAAGTACCTTAATTTGACTATTGGTACGGGTTTTTTTCTCTCTAATCTTAGTATCTCCAGTTAGTAAACCATCCTGAGACCAAGCTTCACAGCTCAGGTCCAAGCTGATCGGGCATTCTAAAGCCAATTACTTGAATTCTCAAGGTCTTTTACTACATAAAGACCAACTAAAAGCCCTACCGATCAATTTGGTAGGCACGAGTGGGATTGAACCACCGACCCCCACCATGTCAAGGTGATGCTCTACCCCTGAGCTACGTGCCTGTTTAAAATAGTAAAGTATCACGATACTACCTGCCAAACAAGTATCAAATTATACTTTTTTAATGCAATAATTTATCCAACGGCAATATATTAATAATCTCTTTGGGGATATTGAGCCGTTCTAATTGCTTGCCAATTTCTTTTTTAACTACTTGCTGCGCCATAACCGCCACATCAGGTTTAATGGAAGGTTTGATAAAAGAACCTTGAATTTTAATTGGCACAAAAAAGTTCTCATCATGAGCGCTATAAGCATTCAACTGCATATCAAGCTGTTGTGCAGCAATATTAGCACTGCCCTGCCCGGTTACTTTGTAATCAGGTGCTTGAATCAAGAAATCACTAGTATTTAATACCGCATTATTAATTTTGCAACTTGCGGTTAAACGATCAAAGTTAGTACTTGGTGGTTGCGATTCTTTTGGCATCGTTTTTTGGTTTAACATTGCACTCGCACGTCTTACTTCATATGGAATATCTAT
>CAIQCE010000014.1 GCA_903870185.1 uncultured Gammaproteobacteria bacterium | reverse complement strand
CTGCATAATTTCTTTCATTTCATTACGAATGGCTGATGGATCTTCGGTATTATTCGAATCATTCCAACGATTGATTCGAGCCAAAGCAGCATCGATATCATCCTGGTTTTCTCGTCGATGAGATAAGCCTCCAGCCAATGCTTCTTGGCAATTGATACCGGCTGCTCGACCAAAAACCACTAAATCTAAGAGAGAATTAGTCCCTAGACGATTGGCTCCGTGCACCGATACACAAGCACATTCGCCAACGGCATAGAGTCCTTCAACGACTTCGTCTTGTCCATCCGCATTCACTGTAATCGCCTGCCCATGAATATTGGTGGGAACCCCCCCCATCATATAGTGAGCCGTCGGAACAACTGGAATCGGTTCTTTAGCAGGATCCACATCCGCAAATTCTTTTGCTAATTCACAGATTCCTGGCAATCGAGTTTTTAAGACGTCTTCACCTAAATGATCGAGCTTCAACAGCACATAATCTCCGTTGGGGCCACAACCACGACCTTCCAAAATTTCCATAATAGAAGCACGAGAGACTACATCGCGGCACGCCAAATCCTTCAAGTGAGGAGCATAGCGTTCCATGAAACGCTCACCGTCTTTATTAATTAAATAACCGCCCTCACCTCGACAACCTTCTGTTACTAAGCAACCCACACCTGCGATTCCGGTTGGGTGGAACTGCCAAAATTCCATGTCTTGAATGGGCAATCCTGCTCGAAGCGCCATACCCACTCCATCACCGGTATTAATATAAGCATTCGTAGTTGAATGAAAGATTCGGCCTGCGCCACCGGTCGCCAAAATTGTCGCCTTGGCTTTAAAATAAGCCATTTCGCCAGTTTCTATGCAGAGTGCAATCGCACCTGCTATGCCTTTTTCAGCGCCCTTCACAAGATCAATCACATACCATTCATTGAAGAAATGGGTATCGGCTTCTACATTTTTTTGATAAAGCGTATGCAGTAATGCATGCCCTGTTCTATCGGCAGCAGCACAAGCACGATGAGCAGATTCACCCCCAAAATTCTTAGTGTGTCCGCCAAAGGCTCGCTGATAAATTTTTCCATTTTCTAAACGAGAAAATGGTAATCCCATATGCTCTAGTTCGATCACCGATTGCGGAGCATTTTTACACATATATTCGATCGCATCTTGATCGCCCAAGCAACCTGAGCCCATAACCGAGTCATACATATGCCACTGCCACTTATCCTCATCCACATTCCCCAGAGCGGCACTGATGCCCCCTTGAGCAGAAACGGTATGAGAGCGCGTTGGGAAAACCTTAGAAAGCACAGCGACCTTATAATTAGATTGGGCCAGCTGCAAAGAAGCACGCATTCCAGCGCCCCCTGCCCCAATAATAATCGCGTCAAATTCGTAAATGGGTAATGTCATAGTAAAACCTTAATTTAAACCTAGATTCTGCACTTAGAGTCTAGATTACTAAAAAAATCATCAATCCCCAGAGCATTAACCCCAAGAGCCCTAAGATTAACGCCACTTCTAGAGTCAGGCGTAAACAACTGCATTTAACATAATCGGTGATAACGGTCCAAATTCCAATCCATGCATGTGCGACGATATTCAACATAGCGATCAAACTGATAATCTTCATCCAAGGATTCGCGAAAAATGAATACCAATCTATATAACTAAATCCAGAGTGACTCCCAAAAAAACAAACTAGGAATAAGGTATAGCCTCCCAAAACCAAGGCGCTCACTCGCTGTAAAAGCCAAGTGCTCAAGCCATTTCGACCCAAACAGGTAATGCTATCTACCATAACCACACTCCTACTAAAATCATCAAGAAGCCTGAAATAAGCACCGTTATTAAAGCCCCGATTTTCCCTGCCTTCAGACTTTCAGCAAATCCAAGGTCCATAATCATATGGCGAAAACCTGCAACCCCATGAAAACTAACCGCTGCCAATATCGCCCAAATCAAAAACTTATAGAGAGGTTGTGATAATTGACTTTGAATTTCAAAAAAGCGTGCTTCAGATGCCAAAGAACCTGCCAGAAGGTAGAGCAGCCAAGGTAAGGCTAAAAACAAAACCATACCCGAGACACGATGTAATATAGATATGATAGCGGTAAGCGGAAAACGGTACTTCGTGACATCACGATTCACAGGCCTATTGGATTTCATACTCTCAATCACCTTAACTTAACTAAAATGGTCTTATTTCCTGAGGGAGTAGGGCTAAGTGCCCGGGCAAATTATAACCACTTCGGTGGGGGAATACAAATGGATCATGAACTCTTGTAACAGTTTAAGGACCTCTCTGGAAATTGCTCTTTAATCACCCACTGGAGTCTTTCACCCAAACCCTCACTATGATCCAGGATGATTAATACTAAGAACAGCCTCTACGATTTTTTCAGCTCTAAAAGCATTCATGCATTCTGGCTCTTTCAACCCCCTAGGGCAGTAGATAAACCAATCTCGCTTTGACCACCAACAGCTATTACAGTCACCTGCGGTCAAATTGATATTCTGTGGATATCCGAATAAATCCACAGAGGTAGGGCCAAACATTATAACTGATATCGCTTGCATCGCATTAGCCAGATGCACGAGCCCGCCTTCCACACCCACCTGACAATGTGCGCTCTTCAATATAACTGCCGCCTGACGAAATGTAGTTTTTCCTCGTAAATCTAGTGAAACCCCTTCGATCAAGTCTTCTTTTAGAGTACCCAATTGAACCGTAACGAATCCTTTCTGATTTAAAAGCGCTACGGTTTGCCTCCAAGTTAAAGCAGGCAATGATTTAGTAGGACGTTGTCCTGTAACATAGGACCAATTCATCACGTCAAGATCAACCCCATTTTGTACCGTTACAAAAGGGGCATCTTTAGGAAGAAGATCCAAAATCTTAAAATCATCTGGTTCTATATGAAAATCAAACTTACTAGAGCGATCGATAGGCAAGTTACCCGTAATTCCAAATAAATCCAAAAGATGATAACCTGCACGATCCTTTGACCATCTAAATTTCTTATCGGGAGATAAATAATCCGTGATGGGTTTTCTCCACGATTCGAGGGCCTTTTCAGCCTTAGCAAAAAATTCATCCGGCATCAATTGATTCAGCTCCGGATGCCTTAATCCTTCAGGAGCACGATTATACTGAATAAAATACTCAGCCCCCGTCTTAATGTGCACCATCAAATCTGCAGCACCTACTTTAAGAACTGCCTGTTCAATTTGCTCAAAATCATAGAAATCAGCATGGGCCATCGAATCAGGATTAGGATTTTTATACAATATGGTTTTGACAGCAGCACATCGATGAAGCAAACAAATTTGAGCTGATGGTAACTTTTGACGCAAGGCTCTCAGTATAGGAGTTATCATTAAAAGGTCCCCATTAGCACCCACCCCGATAATGATTACTTTAGGGCCATTGCGGTAACGACTATCAATCCATGTCCTTAAATATGGCTTATTTTCAAGGCCCGAAATTGCCCAAAGCCACTGCCTATATTTCCACTCAACACTGTTAAAGCCTTGAGAATTAAATATGGCTCTAAGAGCTTGCAACAACATAAAAAAAAACTTGGGGATGGAATAAAGCTTGAAAGCTCGTGCACCTCTGAAAACAAAACGACGTAAAAAAAGCCGCCGAGACTTTGAATTGCCCTGAAAAAAATCAATATAGAATAAATAAATAAAATAACGCAGATACCGAAACGGATCCTTCCGAATAGGCTGTAGATTGTCCGTAGATGGGCTAGATCCCATGCTTCCCACTCTCGATAATTAGGCTATAAATTAAAAAAAGCATATTAGTTCAGAACCACAAGGCTGTCCATCCCAATTACCGCACTTGGAAGGTAGCGCCGAGCTATGGTAGAGTATCTCGGTTTAGCCCTTTAAGAATTACCGTAGCAGGAGCCCCGATGACTGAGCGTAAAGCCAAACTTTCTTTTGACCAGCAATCCACTGAATTCCCTATTCTGGAAGGAACCCTCGGTCCATCGGTCATCGATATCAAACAATTGGAAACCCAAGGAGTCTATGCTTTTGATCCTGGTTTTTATTCCACCGCTTCCTGTGCTTCGAAAATCACTTTCATCGATGGCGACCAGGGCATACTCCTTTACAGGGGTTATCCGATCGAAGAGCTCGCTTACCAATGTGATTACATGGAAGTCTGCTACCTTTTAATAAACGGGGAGTTGCCTAGCTCTATTCAAAAAAATCAATTTATAGAATCCATTCAACAATCAACCTCCATCCATGATCAGATGAAGAATTTCTTCAATGGTTTTGGTCGAGATGCTCACCCTATGGCTATCATGGTGGGAGTCGTCGGGGCTTTATCGGCATTCTATAATGATGAGCAATCTTACAAAGACACCAATAATCAGCATAAGTTTGCAGTCCGCTTAATTGCCAAGATGCCCACCATTGCAGCGATGTGTTTGAAATACTCCAAAGGCGAAACTTTTATTCCCCCTCGAGCGGATATGAGTTATGCCGAAAATTTCCTCCATATGATGTTTGCAAAATCTCCGGATGATCCTAAACCCAACGCGATCCTGGCTAGAGCGATGGATAGAATCCTGACTTTACATGCCGACCACGAACAAAATGCCTCAACCTCGACGGTTCGAGTCGCAGGCTCTACCGGTGCCAATCCTTTCGCTTGTATTTCTGCTGGAATTGCAGCTCTTTGGGGACCGGCTCATGGTGGCGCGAATGAAGCTTGCCTTAATATGCTAAGAGAAATGGGGGATGTATCCCAGATCCCTCACTATATAGCGCGCGCTAAAGATCCTAATGACAATTTCCGATTGATGGGATTTGGTCACCGAGTTTATAAAAACTATGACCCACGTGCCACGATCATGCGCGAAACTTGTCATGAAGTTTTAGAAACCATGGGTGTCAAAGATGATCCATTATTTAAATTAGCCCTGGGATTAGAGAAAATTGCTTTAGAAGATGAATATTTTGTAAAGAAAAAACTCTACCCTAATGTGGATTTCTATTCAGGTATTACTCAAAGTGCCTTGGGGATCCCGAGCAATATGTTCACCGTAATTTTTGCTTTAGCGAGAACAGTAGGTTGGATCAGCAATTGGATGGAGATGATGAGCGACCCTAATCAGCGTTTAGCGAGGCCACGTCAGCTTTATGTGGGGGCTAAGACTCGGAAGGTAGTTTCGCTGGGGGAGAGGGGTTAGGCCGCAATGCCCCTCAAATTAATCAAATGCCACTCTCGAGTGAATCATTTAATGAAGAGGGGTATGAATATCTCCGTGCAGTAAGTAATGTAGCTTGGTGCCAAGCGATAGCGCGGCCCAACAAATCAACATATTCAGATTCACGCCTCCCATATAAAGCATAAAAAATAAAAAAAGCAAATCCGTCCTCTTGACAGTTAATTTAAAGACTGTTATGCACAATTCGAAAATTTCTGAAATTCATCGAAACCACTGTTCCAGCCAAAATACAACAAAAACTATAACTAGCTGATTTAAATAGATTTTATAGCGCTGTTCTATTCTTGATAAAAGAATATCGGCCCCTGTAAAAACAAGCACTTAAGGGGGATATTGAGAGATTCTCCACAGAGTTATCCACAGAAAATGTTGATAACTAAAATGATCCTAGATTCTGCACCTAATAAAAAAGGCCACCCTAAGGTGGCCTTGAATTAAACTCTAGAAATGAGCTTAGTAAGTGTTGGTAGCTAAACCATTTCCTTGTATAAGACCATCAGCAGCCGTTCCATCTGGAGGTGATCCAGCAGGTCGAGCCCCACCCCCACTCAAACCTGACATCAGCCTCACCCCTCGAGTAGAAGTAAAGTCTGAGCCTGCCGAACCGTCTTGTTGCTGCACAGCCCCAGGAAGATGGGCCACTAAAGGAACCTTATCAGATTCAGCTTGCTCTTCTACACGTGCAGCATCTAAAACAGTTGTGGCTTGTTGCTTACTAGCTCGCAGCGGCTTACCATTACTACCATGATCAGGCTTTCCTGCTGGTTGACCACCCGCAGCAGCTAATGCATTAGGAATAGTATTAGCCGAAGCACCTCCTGCATTACCAGGAACAGCACTTAGAGGATTTTGCACCCTCACACTACCCCTATTTGCAACAAGACTACTTCGCTGACTTTTCCTATCACCTAATAGCATATTGATAAATCTTGTAATCCAACCTTTCTTAGCAGGACTATGCGGTTTCTGAGTTGTAGCAGCTGCCGTCAGCAGAGCTGACTGAAGTACAACTGCTGGTGCAGAAGTATCACTCAGCACCGCAGCAGCATCTGTACCAGGTACTGCTAAAGAAGGTACTACCGCACTCGCTCGTGCAGCCTGGTTAGCAGCAGCGGCTAAAGGATTAACGACACGAGATCCATTAGAAACTTTAGAAGCTTGCTTATCTGCCTTAGCCCTAGCCTTAAATGCTCTTTGCTGAGCCAGCTCTGCAGCTCTCGCTGCTTTGGCCTGATTTTTAGCCTCAACTTCCGCTGCTTTAGCCAGTCTTTCAGTCTCAACTTCCGCAGCTTTTCTTTGTTCAATAGCTTTTTCTACTGCCACTTGATCTCGACTAGGAACAATCACACTAGGTGCCTCTTCATAGTGATGCTTGAAAAATGAATAAGCCGTCGCAAGAGCAAGCACCGCAGAGAATACGATTCCAACTGTAACCCCTAAGCCTGTCAAAAAAACATCATCACCAACCAATGGGAAACCACCTTCAATCAGAGCGACTAATAATAATATACCTATGGTTAACGCTAAGGTTGAGATCACAAAAGTGGTTGCATGCTTGATTTGAAAGCTTCGGGTAACGGGTTTTTCAAGTTGAAGATTAGGAAGTGAACTTTTTCGAGCAGCATCTTTAAATAGTTCGATTTGGAACTGCTCTGCATCCCATAACAACCTTTTAGCACCCATATTTTCAATACCGCTTGGATCACATTCAAAAAGTGACCGTACCTCAGTTTCTTGCTCAGAATGAGTGAGTTTTTTGCCCTCTAAGATAGCTTTTAAGATCTCCAAACGCCGTGGATTAGGTCCAAGCGCCCTGAGGTGAGGAAGAACTTTATTTTGCAAATCTACTTCATCACTATGTTCAATCTCACCACGAGCCAATGCTGCATAAATTACAATTTCTTTATCAGAATCTTTAAGGTCTTTATTATCAAGAGCTGCTTGTATCTGAGCTAGCCGTGCAGGAGATAGATCAGAATCCTTACTATCCTTGGTATCTTTAAAATCTTTCAAACTTAAACCATAGAGCTCACGAATCCTGTTTTCTTTTTCAGAAGCACTTAGCTTCTTTTGAGTATCTATCTGTGCTTTAGCGGCATCGATAGCATTACTACGAGCTTTAAAGTGCTCCAATCGAGCTTTAAGATTATTTTTTACGCGCGCTACGAGCTCTTCAATTGTAACCTCACCTGCCTCTTCTTCAGATGATCCAGCTGCAGATACAGATGGCTTAATCTTGATTTTATCATTATTGGCCGCTTCATTCGCTAATTGAATTAAGGTTTCATACGCAATTCGATGATTGTGTGATCGGGTGTTATCAGCATCCTTAAGCAAATTATCAACATCCTTAAGCTGAAGCTCTACTGCTACCATCAGATTATGCAGTTGTGAATCAGGGGTTATGACTCTTCCACTCTCACTTTTAATTTCATAATCCTTTGAAGCCAATGCATAACCAGCCAGAGCCAAAATCGCTGTAATAACAGCTAATCCAACAACAAAGATAGGGTGGGCGATGAAAATACTAATACCTTCCAGTGGAAAGACTTCAAGCGTAGCCAGTAAAGCCAAGCCAATAATCACAAATCCCCAAGCAAACATTGCCTGGCCATAACGTTTCTTAATTAATACATGCTCCATAACTTCACCCTCTTCATTGTTAAACTCGTTAGTAAGTTTAGGGGGCTAATATTAAAGAAGTCTTAAATGAATGAAAAGATAATTAGATAGGTTGGTGGGCACATTTCGTTTTGCCCACCCTACATTTTAAATAGTCCCGCTGTAAAATCTAGACGTTGGCCCGCGCTGCGCTTGGGACCAACCTACAATGGTGCTAACCTACTCCCGCTTCTGCGTGGCTAAACTAGCGCCGATACAACCTGCGACCGCACCCAACAATAAAGTCAAAAACCCTAACCAAGAGAGTTTGATCAAGACGTCATTGGTTTCTTCAACGACATCTTTTCCATAAGTCTTAGCCTGATCCAATTTATCCTGAGCTTTTTCTTTAAGTTTTTGATAACGATCCGCCCAACTGGAAACCAAATCAGTCGCCTTGGATTCAGATAAATTCCCTTGCTCCACCAAAACAGTGATTACAGCTTCCTTGGCTTTATCCTGCTTATCACTTCCTACGACTTTAAAGAACTTTCCAGCGGCTTCTGTGAATTTTTCATTCACAGCATTTAAATTTTCTTTGAGCAAGGAGCTATCACCAGGCTCTCCTGATAATTTATCTTGCGCCAATTTCTTGGCCTGTGTGAAAATTTCTTGCGCCTGCTTATTCACATCTTTTATAAACTGACTATCTTGTGGTGCTACAGATTTCACTATATTTTTTATTTGAGGCGCCACTGTCGAGCTAACTTCCGCCAAGCCTTTCCCTGCGTTAGAAAATGCATTCTCAGCAAACCCAACAGCACCACCAACAATGACACCCGCTGCTGTCGCCGAAATAAATATTGCCAACACCGCCGAAAGACCCCATGTTAAAAATCCATGCAAGATATTTTCAATTGGATTTTCTAGATTTCCAGCGAGGAAACCTGATACCCAACCACCCGCGAACATCGAAATCACACTACTTATTGATAACCAAAAAACGGTCTCGATACTTAAGTTTTTTATTGTCTCCGTATTTAAATCAAAATTCATTAAACCCAAGCTCATTCCTAAAAAATTTAATAATGAAGCTATTGCTAATGCAGAAACTACACCAGCAAAAATAGCACCCCAAGAGATATGACCAACACAAATATGATCCGGACTATTTGAAAATGTATTCATAATAATCTCCTTAATTTTTTACTATCAATTTCATGTTAAACCCATACATTCAATAAATGCAATAAAAAATAATCTGATGTGATTAGAGAGAGTTTTATTTTTGATAACTTGACAATCAAAATTTTGGCTAGTAGCATTGAAAATGAAAGCTAAGATCAACCTCCAATTTAATAAAAAAATATTTCAAAAAATTAGATTTCACTTCATTAAAAAACTGTGAGGGCTAAAATCATGAATAATATTTATCAATTAAAAAACAAAACCGCCTCTGAAGTCAAACAACATGAAAAGAAAGCTGTGAAAAAGAAAAATGAAGTCGTGCGAAAAGCCTCCAAGAAATCAAAAAATTTAATTGAAGAAGGCTCTGAATTAATTCGTAATGCTTTAAATAAAATTCACCTGTG
>CAIQCE010000013.1 GCA_903870185.1 uncultured Gammaproteobacteria bacterium | reverse complement strand
TGCGTTCCTCTATGTAATCAATTTCTTGTTGATCATGAGTGCGCCAAAAATATAGGTTGGGGTAGATGGCCTGATTATGTAAAAATTTCATGCGTTCTATAACGCAAAAATTTTCCCATAAGGCGCCTAAATCTTGTCGGCTATCTAAGGGGCCGAATGCATTTAAAATGGCGTTACGGATGCCTATATCATAAAAATAGTATTTGGCTTTCTTGCTTAATTCTTTACGTAAATTGCGACTGAAGCTGCCAATTCGAACGATGATAAACATTTTTTCCAGCAAATCTAAAAATCGCTCAACGGTTGAACGGCTAAATCCCAACTGAACGGCCAATTCATGAATAGAAGCTTCAGAGCCTATTTGTAAGGCTAATAATTTTAATAAAGAAACTATTTTTTTAGAGTTTTTTAAATTCTCAAACTGAATGAGATCTTTATATAAATATTGACCGCTCAGGTTTATTAATAACTCTTCGCGAAAATTAGGGCTTGTTGTTATTACATCCGGATATAAGCCAAAACGTAAAAAATCATCTAATTTTTCTTGAAGTTCTGTTCGATTATAAATGGGCTCAAGCTCAGTGATCGACAAAGGATAAAGTGTAAATTGTATAGCGCGTCCCGTCATTGGCTCATTGAGGCGATTGGCTAATTCAAAACTACTTGAGCCTGAGGCAATAATTTGCAGATCAGGATTTTCATCATGAACTAATTTAAGGATGTGGCCGATGTTCTCGATAATTTGCGCTTCGTCGATGACAATAAGTTTACTGTCACCAAACAACGCTTTGATCCGTGATAGATTCTCACTCTCTAAAATCTCACGCACAGCTTGACGTTCGCACAGAAAATAGGAGCTCTCATGGCTATGCTTTTTAAGCAGGTTCTTGCAGAGTGTGGTTTTCCCCACCTGACGGGCACCCATCAGCAAGAGCACTTTTCCTTTAAAAAGCCAAGACTCCATACGGCATTCAACCAAACGCTTTAGCATAGACCCCCCTAAAATTGCCTATTGTTGAGCAATTTTACGCCAAAAATTGCTTTATTGAAAGCAATTTTCAGCCTAAAATTGCTCATCGATGAGCAGTTTTAGGGGTAAAAGGGAGTCTAAGTCCCTCTTAATGTTTTATTTAAGACTTTCTTTTTCCCTAAACCAGGATTCCAAAATCAACTTGGCAGCATAACTATCGAGAGAATCTTTATGAGCGCCCATTTCATTTAATTGAGATCTTGCTTCTTTGGAACTATAGCGTTCATCAATTAAATAAACGGGAAGTTTAAATTGCGCTTGAAGACGATTGGCAAATTTTCGGGTGGCACGGGTAATTTCCTGCTCATTTCCATCAAGTTGATAAGGCAATCCAACAACCAAGGCTTCTACTTGCCATTCTTCAATGAGATTCTTGATGGATTTCCAATCAGGGATTCCATCTTGTGCTTTGATAATGGTTAAGGGGCGAGCCGATTCAGTGATGCTTTGGCCAATAGCGATACCAATTTTTTTCATGCCAAAATCAAAGCCCAGTAGAATTTTGGGTGAATTGGAATCAGGCATGCCCGACATGACCTGAAATTTGGTTAATATCAATTCCGAGTGATGAAGGTGCCATTTGCCAACGGAGCTCCATCGGAACTTTAAAAAGAATATTTTCGTCATACGGGATGACTAACCAATCATTTTTTGCAATTTCATTTTCAAGTTGTCCAGCTTCCCAGCCTGTATATCCTAAAGTGACTAGGTATTGGGCAGGGCCTTTGCCCTGCGCAATGGAACTGAGCATTTCTTTAGAAGAAGAAATAACTAACTCCGTATGGTCATCTGGATTGGCATCAACTTCACGTTTAGTCTTTTCAGAAAGAAAGCTAAGTTCATTGTGGATAATAAAGCCATGCTCTTGTCCTACGGGCCCTCCCATTAAAACTGGATGGGATTCGGAGGATTTATCAGTTACATCGATATTAAGATGATGCAACACATTCCCCAGATTGATTTGAAGAGGCTTATTGATGATCAGGCCCATGGCCCCTTCTTCATTATGCTCACAGACATAAATGACTGCATGCTTGAAGTTAAGATCATCTAAAGAAGGCATTGCGACTAGAAAATGATGGCTAAGTTCAGAGCTGTGGTCTATAGGCATAGTTAAGGGTGAAGCCCAGTAATTGATCAAAATTAAATGCATTTTATGGGCTAAGTAGGCGCTAAGCAAGTTTTTACAGTGATTAGATCTGGTTGAATGCTCTCTAAATCCATTCATTTTGCATTTGGCTTGTGGCAGTGCCTCTTTTTGTTCAGTTACCTTTACTCTAAGTCATGCGTAAGTTGATCGATGGGCTGATTATGGCTATGATTTAGCGGATGAAAACCCTTCAAACCGTCTTAGAGCAAATCCGTAGTGCTGAAACAGCCTATCACCGCCCTTCTGGATCGGTAAATTTAGTAGCTGTTAGTAAATTTCAAGATTTGGAAGCCATCAAAGAAGCGATTGCAGCTGGTCAAAAGGCCTTTGCCGAAAATTACTTACAAGAGGCTTTATCCAAGATTAGCGCTTTGTCGGAGTATGATTTGGAATGGCATTATATTGGTAGAATTCAATCGAATAAAGCAGAAGAGATTGCGGGACATTTTGACTGGGTTCATGGCTTGAGTAGCTTAAATGTAGCTGCGAAATTAAATCAATATCGGTCTGACCAACGTAAGCCAATAAATTGCTGTATTCAAATCAATATTAGTGGTGAAGTTTCTAAATCCGGAATTAGTTTGAATGAGTTAAGAGATTTTGCATTCTTAGTCGAGAGTTATCCTAACTTAAGATTTCGTGGATTAATGACCATGTTGGAACGGGATCTAGAATTTAAAGCCCAAAGAAGAGCATTTCATCAGTTATTTGAAGCGAAAGAAAATTTAATCGCTCATGGTTTTCCACTGGATACTTTATCAATGGGAATGTCAGGTGATTTTGAAGCTGCAATTGCCGAGGGTAGTACGTTGGTGCGAATTGGAACAGCTATTTTTGGCGAAAGAAAAATAAATGCATAATAAAGTCATTGGTTTTATAGGCGCAGGGCATTTGGGAGAGGCAATTATTGGAGCCTTAATTAAGGCTTCTTATGACCCTAAGAATATTTTTGCCTCGAATCGAAATACTGAAAAACTAAGGCATTTAGAAGCAGAATTTAAAATTGAAACCAATGTAGAGAATGCAGCAGTTGCAACAGTAGCTGATGTTGTGATTCTCTGTGTGAAACCTCAGCAGATGCTAGAAGCATTAGAGTCTATTAAATCCAGCTTAAAAATCAAAAAATCTCTTTTAGTTTCCGTAGCAGCCGGAGTTGGACTAACACAAATTCAAGAAACTTTGGGTTTTGAGTTACCACTGATTCGCGCAATGTCTAATACGCCTGCATTGATAGGAATGGGCGCTACTGCTTTATGGGCGAATGATAAAGTTTCTGATGCAGAAAAAATCTTCATAGAGACTCTCTTTAAAACAACTGGATTGGCTTTATGGCTCTCTCATGAAGAAGAGATGGATGCCGTGGGTGCTCTATCAGGGGCTGGCCCTGCTTATGTGTATTTTGTGATGGAAGCTTTAGAGGCTGCCGCTGAAAAATTAGGGTTGCCTGCTCGAATTGTAAACCCATTAGTGAAACAAACAGTGCTGGGTGCCGTTCAGCTAGCTATTCAATCAGAGAAAGATTTCCAAACTTTGCGTGAGGAGGTGACGTCACGTGGTGGCATTACCGAGCAAGGCATTCGTTGTTTAGAAGAGGCCAATGTTAGAGAAGCATTTTCTAATGCTCTTGAGGCGGCTTTTAGGCGCTCTATAGAATTGGGTCAGTTGTAAATTTTTAGATTTGCCTAAGCATGGAATTTCCATTAGCATGATAGGCATTGTCAGTATTAATGAGAGGAAGATAATGAGCGAATATGTTTTAAGTACAACCGATGCCAACTTTGAAAACGATGTTATTAAATCAACCGTTCCCGTATTAGTAGATTTTTGGGCTGAATGGTGTGGGCCTTGCAAGATGATTGCTCCTGTTTTGGAGGAAGTCGGTAAGGACTATCAGTCCCGCTTGAAGATCGTTAAAGTTAACGTAGATCAGAATTCACAAATGCCCTCTCAATACGGAGTTCGAGGCATTCCAACACTGATTTTATTTAAGAATGGAGATGTAGCAGCAACCAAGGTGGGCGCGTTGAATAAAACTCAATTAACGGCATTTTTAGAAGAAAATATCTAATAACTAGGCTTTGAGCCCCTGAAATGGGGGCTTGCATTATTCGATTACATGTTCTAGAATTCCTCGAACTAACGATCTAGTTTCTAATAGGTTAATACTTCTAACTCAAACCATCCATCCAAACTTCCCAGGTTTAATCTTTGAATACCATCTTTTTTATTATGTCTAAACTACCAGTGAGTACCTATGAATTTAACTGAATTGAAGAAAAAGTCAGCTGCTGAGCTAACGGATTTAGCACGTGAAATGGGGATCGATGTAGCTCGAGCCCAAAAACAACATATTATCTTTTCAATATTAAAAGCCCATGCCAAAAAAGAAGATATCTATGGTGATGGGGTTTTAGAAATCCTACAAGATGGATTTGGCTTCTTACGTTCTGGCGAAGGCTCCTATTTAGCTGGCCCAGATGATATCTATGTTTCTCCTAGCCAAGTTCGACGATTTAACCTCAGAACAGGTGATACGGTTTCCGGTAAAATTAGACCGCCTAAAGAGGCTGAGCGCTATTTTGCTTTGTTACAAGTTAGCGAAATTAACTATGAAACTCCTGAGAATGCCCGTAATAAAGTACTGTTTGAGAATTTAACTCCTTTATTTGCTAATAAACGTCTTACCTTAGAATTAGGTAATGGTAGTACAGAAGATATTACAGCTAGAGTTATCGACTTAGCTTCACCGATCGGTAAGGGTCAGCGAGGACTTATTGTGTCTCCACCAAAAGCTGGTAAGACCATGATGATGCAAAATATTGCTCACTCCATCGCAGAGAATCATCCTGAATGCTATTTAATCGTGTTGTTAATTGACGAGCGTCCTGAGGAAGTAACCGAAATGGCGCGTTCCGTAAAGGGTGAGGTAATCGCGAGTACATTTGATGAGCCTGCGACTCGGCACGTTCAAGTCGCTGAGATGGTTATTGAAAAAGCGAAACGTTTAGTAGAGCACAAGCGTGACGTGGTGATTTTATTAGATTCGATCACTCGTTTAGCGCGAGCTTATAACACGGTGATTCCAGCTTCTGGAAAAGTGTTGACGGGTGGTGTAGACGCGAATGCTTTGCAAAGACCTAAACGATTCTTTGGTGCAGCTCGAAATATTGAAGAAGGTGGTAGTTTAACGATTATTGCAACTGCTTTAGTAGAAACAGGTTCCAAAATGGATGATGTAATTTACGAAGAATTCAAGGGAACGGGTAATATGGAAGTTCATTTGGATCGTCGAGTCGCTGAAAAACGAGTCTTCCCAGCGATTAATATCAATCGTTCTGGAACACGCCGAGAAGAATTAATTACTAAACCTGCAGAGCTTCAAAAGATGTGGATTTTGCGTAAAATCTTGCATCCGATGGATGAATTAGCGGCAATAGAATTCATGATTGATCGTTTGAAATTGACTAAGACGAATAACGATTTCTTTGATTCTATGAAGGGTTAATCGGGGAGAGTAATGTCTCTTCTTCACTACAAAGTTCAATCCATTCAAAGATTGAATAATCAAGTTTTGATTATTCAATTATTCCCCATAGAAGAACATTTGAATTTTGAAGCGGGTCAATATCTGGAGTTGAAAAATCCAGCTGGAAATCGACTCGCTTTTTCCATCGCCAATGCACCTAGATCAGATGGAAGTTTAGAGCTTAATATTCGTTCTCATCCGGAAGATTCCAATAACGCCTCATTAATTCAAAGTTTAGAAATTGGGAATTCTGTCGAAGTCTATGGCCCATTAGGGCACTGTACTTATAAAAATTGGCAAGATAAGCCTATGTTTTT
>CAIQCE010000012.1 GCA_903870185.1 uncultured Gammaproteobacteria bacterium | reverse complement strand
AGTTAGTTTGTATTTTAGCATTTATATAGACTAAGGTTTAAGCTGATGTCCAGGTGCTTCGCTAGTGACATCGGGTTTAGGATGTTCTTTATTGAGAACATTAAATGCCGTTTTAACAACCTTGGTTGAATCAGGCAAGAATGCGATATGATGGTGCCACTGGAATCACTGAGACTTATGAGGATGGTCAATATAAATATACTAATAGGGATGGAAGTCCTGCACATCCTTCTCCATATTTGATGCAGACTCGTACGGTAAATTCAGATTTAGCAGATTCGGTAATTTCGGGTCTTGGATCAATGATGAGAAGCATGGATGAGGCTGATAAGCAATATTATAAAAACCCAAAACGGTTTGAAGAATTGTTATTTAGAGTCAGAAGCTATATAGATCAACGTAAGCTTGAAGCTCCACGATTTTTCTGGGCGAGGGTTTTTAGGTTGTTGGGATTTAAGCCCTATAGCAAAGATGAGAAAGTAGCTGCCGCTCAAAATATTGAGAAGGCCATAATAGCTACTATGATTCAACATAAAGGTTTCAAGCCAGGGCAAGAAATATCAGGTGAAAATGGAAAAAAGATCACTCTACCAGCTACTGGGGATACTCTTAAATGGGATGCGTTTGATCGAAGTTCTAATAGAGGAGCATTAAATCAAGGGCGTTTAGGAGATTTGTACGATACTTTTTCGAAATGTTTGCATTATTCAGGCATTCGTAATGAGATTCAGAAGGATAGTAATTGGCAGGTAGTAGCATTGCCAGCACAACCTGCCGCTGTGGCTGGAGCAGCACCTAGTGCAGCAGCTTCACCAGCACCTACATCACTTGGTGTATCAGCTACACCTTTACCAGCAGTAGCTACAGTGCCGGCCGCTCCAGCTGTTCCTGGTTCTGCAGCGGGTGGAGGTCAGCCAGCTTCAGATCATGAGACCCGGCATGGTTTACATCTAGACTTTTGAAGATTAGGTTTGTCGGTTCTTAAGAGCACAGCCCTACCTAATATTAACTAGATCCCGCGGACAAGCCGCGGGACGACGGCTTAGTGCCAAGCGCAGCGCGGCCTAACAAAACAACATATTCTTTTATCATCAGATGTTCTAAAAGAACGGGAATGTCGGGCTCGCCCTGCGTCGAGTCCATCAGACATTTTAGCAAAGTGCCAATGCAGGGCTTAGCGCCTACCTACACATGTATAACAAGCCCGTGAGGACGAAGTGGAACATTAATTTCGCAGGAATAATTTAATCAGGTATAATTCCTTCTTTGTTTAAATTGAAAATGGAATTTACTATGAGCTTAAGCGTTATTATTCTTGCTGCGGGTCAAGGCATGCGGATGAAGTCGAAGACCTCAAAAGTTTTACATGAACTGGGTGGAATTTCGATGCTGCAACGAGTTGTGAATACAGCTCAATCTTTGGGTGCCGATAGAATTCATGTCGTATACGGTCACCAAGGGGATCAAATTAAAAAAGTATGTGCTGATCTCCCTGTTAATTGCGTGGAACAAAAACAACAGTTAGGAACCGCTCATGCCGTTCAACAAGCCCTGCCCTACTGTGAGCCAGATGATCAAGTTTTGGTCTTATGTGCGGATGTGCCGCTGATTCAATCGAGTACTCTTCGTGATTTCATTTCCAAAGTAGATGAAAATAATATCGGTTTATTGACAGCTTTCTTTAAAGACCCGACAGGCTTTGGAAGAATTATTCGCAATGTTCAAAACCGAGTGACTGCAATTGTTGAACATAAAGATGCGAGTGAAGATGAGCGTAAGATCCATGAAATCAACACGGGCATTATGTGTGCTCATGTTAAATTGTTTAATCACTATCTATCACAAATAAAAAATCATAATGCTCAAAATGAATTTTATTTGACCGATTTAATTAAATTTGGCGTTGCAGATGGTCGCTCTATAGCAGATAAAGTCGCTGAAGTGGCTGAAGAAGTTTATGGGATTAATGATCGATTACAATTGGCTCAGCTAGAACGTTACTATCAAAAACAACAAGCGAAGCAGCTTTGTTTACAGGGTGTGACGGTAATGGATCCGGACCGTTTAGATATTCGAGGTGAGTTGATTATTGATGCCGATGTTTGTTTAGATGTGAATGTGATTATCGAGGGCAAGGTTAAGATTGGGGCTGGTTCTAAAATTGGTGCAAATGTTATTTTAAAAAATCTGACACTGGGTGAAAATGTAGAAATTTTGCCCAATAGCATTTTAGAAGATTGCGTGATTGAAAATGATTGTTCGATTGGTCCCTTCGCCAGAATTCGCCCAGGCACGCAATTGAAAGCGCATGCCCGCATCGGTAATTTTGTGGAAGTTAAAAACAGTGAGATTGGTCCTAATAGCAAAGTGAATCATTTATCTTATGTGGGTGATGCGACTTTAGGTCGTGATGTGAATATTGGTGCCGGTACGATCACGTGTAATTATGATGGAGCGAATAAACATCGCACGACAATTGAAGATGAAGTCTTTATCGGATCCAATTCAGCTTTGGTAGCACCTGTCACAATTCAAAAAGGTGCAACGATTGGAGCGGGATCAGTGATTACTAAAAATGCACCTGCTCAAGAATTGACACTGACTCGAGTGAAGCAGCTGTCATTTGCAAGTTGGCAGCGACCCACTAAAGCTAAAAAATCTTAGATGCGTATTCCAAGAATTTATTATCCGAGTTCATTGGTTCTCAATGAGCATATTATTTTAAATGAAATTTCTAGTGGTCATTTGCTTCGAGTGCTTCGTCTTAAAGTTGGAAGCTCTGTGATTGTATTTGATGGGATTGCCTCGGGTGAATATTCAGCGACTCTAGTTGAGATTGAAAAAAATAAAGCTGTGCTTAAAGTGGAATTTTTTAGTGCAAAAGAGAATGAGTCCCCTCTTTCCATTCATTTAGGTCAAGGAATTTCTCGAGGCGATAAAATGGATTACACTCTGCAAAAATCAGTGGAATTGGGGGTGATGGCAATCACACCTTTATTAACCGAGCGTTGTGGGGTGGAATTAAAAGGTGATCGTTTAGAAAAAAGAATGGATCATTGGAGGGGTATTATTATCCATGCATGTGAGCAATCAGGGAGAATAAAATTGCCTGCACTTCATTCTCCTCAAAAATTAATTGATTGGTTTCAGAGTTTGAAAGTGGATATCGGTTTTGTGACAGATCCTCGAAGTTCAAAACGGCTTTCAGAATTTGAAAATAATTTGAAATCAGCAGCGTTGTTGTGTGGGCCTGAGGGTGGGTTGAGTGAGTCAGAAATCGCATTGGCTCATGCGCAAGGTTTGATGGGATTATCTTTGGGTCCAAGAATTTTAAGAACTGAAACTGCTGCGTTGACGGCGATTACTTTGTTGCAGCAAAGGTGGGGAGATTTTTGATATAGCACGCAGATGCTCACTCGCCTAGTGGCGTCTCATTATTTTCGGGAACGGGCATCCTGCCCTCAGCGCTTCATAACTTCCCTGTCCGCGATGTCCCTCAAATTAATGAAACGCCCCTCTGGAGTGAGCACTTTATTTAATCAACCTCAATCTTAACTGATCGACTTCGTTTGGAATTTTTAATCAGGATCAAATTTCGGCAATAGATAGAAAGCCCAAATAATTGAGCACATACAAATACAATGTCTTTGATATGAATGGAATAGACTAATAGCATCATGCTTCCAAAGATACTGAAATACCAAAAGGACATGGGGATAACAGACTGTCCATGAGCCTCTGATTTTAGCCACTGGATTAAGAATCGAGCTGAAAACATAAGCTGGCCTAAGAAGCCAAAGCTAATCCACAAGATCTCACCTAATGATTTATGGGCTATGAAGCCGAACCAAGTTGCGCTCATAATTTATCCTAATTTTAAGAAGGTTCATGGTAGCATTTTTCATCTAAATTGGTAGTAATCTAAAGGCATTAAAAATGCCTGAATTCTTGGAAATTTACCCCGGTTCAGTGTGAGAGATCTCTCAACCTGGTGTAGGTAACACCAATTAGAGTGTGCAGGCGAGCGCCCAAGCTCCTTTGAAATGAATTTTAACTCATTGATTTATTGTAAATTTATACTTACCCGTCGGTATGATTTAGTTAAGTTATCATTAGGAGCCTATAGATGGCCTTGCAGGGTGAAAGCTTCCTGGTAAATTAGAGCTGCGTTAAACGAGAACTTGGCTAGGAGCGGCGGTTTTTCTGAGGGCTAAAAGAATAACCACTAAAAGGATTTTAAGAGTTTTTCGAACGTGAGCCGAGGATGGCTAAATCAATAAAATTGATTGACTGGCTATGGAATGCCAATGGGGGGGTGAGCAATTCACCCCCCTTTTTTTTGTTTGGCACCAACCTACAACTGCCCCTAACCTACAAAAGCATAATACTAATTTATTCTAATTTGTCCTATAATTGTTGAAATCATTTTCAGTTAGATTTTACTATTTTGCAACAGTAATTCCTGGAGTTTTTCAGTATGGCTAACCCATCAGAACCAACAGTAACCGTAAAGCCTTCGGATGCTGATCCTATTCTTAAGAGGGATTCGGCAACGGTAGTCTCTCCGCTTAGAAGAGCAAAAGGGAGAGGTATAGGTGAGATTGCTCCTGATGTAGCTGCATCACTTCAGAAGGAAGCCGCTGTTGCAGCTGCAGTTCCACTTGTCACATCTCCACCAGGGGGTGAGCCTCTTGTTGAGCAAGAACCTTCGGTCCAAGTTAAAGATAAAGAGAGCCATCCTAATGCAGCTGAAGAAGCAAGTGCTGCTCATATCTCCGAAACTGAGGCTGAAGCTTCACGTCATTTTGGAAGTCGAATACGTTCAACCCAATCTGATGCGGCAGCTAATGTTATGAATACTTCCGATTCATTTTGGGATATCGATGGGGCCCTCACTCTACAACCTTTGCAAAACGCAAAAGTAGGGCAAGTTGGATTTTTGGCTGGTGGTTCCGGTGGTGGAACGGATCCTCTCGCGGGATCATTAACTTTATTGGCAGCAGTGACGGGGTTAGTATTGTTTGCCACTCGAATTTTTGGCCTTACTGCTTTTCAAAAGACGAGCGCTGAGACGCTTCTAAAGGGTGAGGAGGAGGCGAAGAAAGTCGGTGATTCAAAAATTATTTCGAGCTCTGTCATCTATGATCGTAGTAGAGGATATGAGCCTTTTTATGTGGCGCTTGTCAAACAAGCTTCAGGGGACCTCGCCTTAGCTAGAGTTCATTTGCCTGAAGATAGGATGGAAGCCTATAAGAAGATGCATGATGAAGATAAGGAGGCATTCAAAGATCATCTTAACGAAGTATTGGTTGAAAAACTTATACTAGCTTCACAAAAAACCAATGCTCCCAAACCACCCCCACTGCCTTTAGGGAAAAGAATCCTCGGTGGGATTAATCGTTTTGCAGAGTTGGCTGGAAGTTTTTTAGTGAGTTACGGTATTTGGTTTGCGGTATTTCAGGCTATTATTACCTCCATCGCTCAAATTAGTCCGGCTGAACTTGTATTAGGCCCTATCGGTGCATTTGTAATACCAGCTGCTGCAATGGTTTTGCAATTGGCTTATAGCGCTTATCGAGCCTATAAAAATCGTAACAATCCTGCACCGACTGCGCACGATCACTTGATGTTGGAGATCTTGGCCAAGATTAAAATCGCTGAAAATCAATCGAATGAAATTAAAGGGAATTTGAATACTTTTAAAGATGAGAAGCTTAAAGGTCTAAATCCAGAAGCTCGAAAAGCGTTGGAAGACAAGATTGATGCTGAAACTAAAAAAGCCGATGGAGAAAGAGTAACACCTGCAGCATCTGCTGCAGACTCAACTTATGTGAAAGGTATGCAGTCGAATTCAAAAGCTCGGTGGGCTCGAATTATACTTAAAACCTTAGTGGGAACGATAGGAGGATTTTCTATCGTTTATTGGACGTTGGCACCTATTGTCAATCTGGCTACTATTGCAGGAACCACTGCTCTTTCCGCAAGTGGTTTTATGATTCCAGTACTGGTTGCAATGGGTATTGCTTCAATGTTGGGTTTTGTGAGCTTTCGAGCAGCCAAACAAAGTGAGAATAATCAAGCCAAAGATTATGATGCATTAAATAAGCAGTTGTTGGGAGACTTGAAGGCCTTAGAGGCCGATGTAGCGAATAAACGTGAACAACTTCAAGAATTGAAAACACAGGAGAATAAAGATGTAGTTGCTAAACCTTCATTTGGTGAGGCTTTCAAGGCCTTCACCGCCCGCATGGATAATTCTAATTTTGTTAATAATTTATCAGTGACTCCCAAAACTTCCTGGCAAAAATTGAAATCACGGATCGGTAAAGTGGTTAATCGAGGTTTAGTTGCGATTGGGGGTGCGAGCACCAGTAGTTTTGTCATCCAAATGGTATTTGGATTAGTAGGTTCGGTTGCCGTCTTGGGTGCCGTATCCAATCCCTTTTCACTTGCCGGTATCGGTATATTGCTTGCGTTTGTGGTAGCTGGTTGGGGGATTGCAAAAATATTGAATTATCAAGCCGATAAACACATTAAACAAGCTGAGACTAAATTGGATCAAGTCTCTGCTCATTTAGAATCTTTGAACCAAGAGAGAAAAGCGTTAGTGAATCAAATTGGTTTATTGAAAGCCTTGGCTCCTGAGCCAACAGTAAAATCTCAAGAGACCTTCAAGGCTGATCGTACTCATTTTGCTGAAAAAGGGCATATTGCAGCTGATAGTGCAGCTCCTGTAGCAGCTGCTACTGCCGCTCATACTGCTGTGCCAATAGCAGCTCCTCCACATTATGAGGCCGGTTCAGTCGGCAAAGTCACAGCTCCTGCAGCAGCTCCAGTGCTAAGTCATAGGGCTGCAATGAGTAGAGGGAATGAACTAGCGGAACCTGATGATAGACCACGATCTGGACCCAGGTAGCTGAAATGATGGTACCATCCGATCCTATAGAACAAGCAAGATCTCCAGATTCAGAGGTTCAACCTCTATCACACCGTCTGCCTGAAAGAATCCCAGCTGCTGAAATTAAGATCAGCCCTGATATTGCTGAAGCACTTAGGGAAGCCGCAGCAACTCGTTCATCATCAGATGAAGGAACAGACGATGAGCATGCTCCACTGATCAAAGATCTAATGGATGACTCTATAGATGATCAAAGCCTAGGCCAAGGGGGTGGGATCAGCCAATCTAAAATCGATCCTGTAAATGCGGCAATAGATCGATTCTGGGAAATAGATTCTGCACTGACTTTACAACCATTACATGACATGGGTGTGGGTGGAGGAAAGCTAGGCATACTGACCGGTATTGACGCGAGTGGAGCTGATCCTATAGCGGGAACACTAACTTTGGTCGCATTGATTGCTGGAGGACTAGCGGGATTAGCAAAATATTTTCGTTCTAAACCCGAAAAGAAAGTTTCAGAAATTTTATTTAAAGAAGATGAAACAGAAAAGAAAGAGGGTGAAAATCAGGATGTTAAAAAAACCAATATTCTTTCTAGTTCTATAATCTATGATCGCAGCAATAGTTATAAACCCTATTTTGTCGCCTTAGTAAAACTTGTTTCGGGGGAGCATGCACTAGCTCGGGTTCAGCTGACTCCAGAAATGATGAGTCATTATGAAGCAGTCGACGATGAAGAAAGAGAAAATATAAAAAAAGATTACAGTGAAAGGGTAGTCAAGAAAATTGAGGTGAAAGCCGCTTTCAAAAAAGTGGATATGTCTAAGCCTTTAATCGCTCCTCTCGGAAAAAGAATTTTGACGAGTATTCAACGCTTAGGTGATTTTTTGGGTGGCTTATTGGTGAGCTATGGTATTTGGTTTGCCGTATTTGAAGCCATCATTTCTTCCATAGCACAGATCAGCCCGGCCGAAATTGCTTTAGGACCCATTGGTGTCTTTTTAATACCGATGCTCGCCATAGTTTTGCAATTAATTTATAAAGCCTACACACAATATAAAAATCGTAATAACCCATTGCCCAATGCATATGATCATTTAATGTTGGAGATGTTGGCAAGAATTAAAGAAATCAAAAATCAATCCTTGGAAATCAGGGAAAACTTAGAGAATTTTAAAAATACTAAAATTGAAAAATTAGGTGAAAGTGAAAGAGGGGCTTTAAGAGCAAGGATTGAAAGTGAAAAAATAAAACTAAATTCAAAAAATGAACCCATGGTGGCTGGTATTACAGAATCTACATACCTAAAAGAGATGAGGTCTGCTCAAAGAGGACGATGGGGTCGGATAATACTTAAAACCTTAGTGGGAGCCGTGGGAGGATTTTCTCTCGTTTATTCCACGATGGCTCCTTTTATTAATTTAAGCAGTATGTTAGGGGCTCATGTGCTTTCTGCTACAGGAGCTTTGATTCCCATAGTGGCTGCATTTTCAATCGCATTAGTTGTGGGCTATTTGAGTTTTAGAGCAGCGAGACAAGGAGAAAAGAATCGAAAGCAGAATTATAAAGTATTAGAAACAGAATTATTAAATCAATTAAAAAATTTAGAAGCCGATGTTTCAGAAAAACGATTAGAGCTTCAGAATTTAAAGCTTTCTTCTGCACATGCCCATTTACTTAAAGAGAAAACATTTGGTCACGCTTTTAAAGCTTTTTCCGCTCGTATGGATAATATAGATTTTGTTAACCGACTATCAACTGTTCCTCGAAGCTTTTGGGGGAAATTAAGGTCACAAATCGGTAGTATTTTAAAGCAAGGACTCATATTTGTAGGAGGCGCCGCTACGGGTTCATTTTTAATCCAAATGGGTTTTGGTTTTGTGGGTTCATTAGCTGTCTTGGGTATTGCCTCTAATCCCTTCTCACTTGCAGGTTTAGGTATATTAATTGGATTCGTTATTGCAGGTTGGGCCATTTCAAAAATGGTGGAATATCACGCAAATAAACAAATTAAAAAAGCTGAGGCTCGATTGGATCAGGTATCCTCTTATTTAGAATCATTGAAACAAGAGAGAAAAACTTTAGTGGAGCAAATTGCTTTATTGAAAGCACTAGAGGTTGAACTAAAGGCCACTATCTTTATTACTCCGGCTGTGGCTACAACACCCCTTGCATCTTCAAAAGCAGCTCCAACGCCACCTTCTCCTTCCTCCACAGCGATCAGTTTATCGAGTACCGAAGTATCAGAAGATAGGACAGGAGAAGCAAGAAGGCTTGTTACACCGGGTTTAAGAAGGTAAAAGAATTATTCGAGCAGATCCTTAAGCAAACTACTCGCCCCGATTCTGAAATGCAAAGACGAAATCCAATCGACCCCCATCTTCGATTCAACTAACCGACAATAGTCAGCCGCTTGATCATAGCTACGAATGCCACCCGAAATCTTTAGACCCACTTTTCGGTTTTGATTTTGAATTGCATCGAGCATGATTTCAGCGGCTTCCAGAGTAGCCCCAATCGGTGTTTTACCCGTTGAAGTTTTGATGAAATCTGCCCCTGCTTCTATCGCCAACTCAGAAGCTGCTCTAATAAGCGCTGGATCTTTGAGTTCTCCCGTTTCTAAAATTACTTTTAGAACCAAATGAGTTGGAATATTAGCTCGGCACTCGCGCAAATAATCAAAACAGAATCTTTCTGAACCTGTTAAAAATTTCTCATAGGGTAGTACGATATCAATTTCATCGGCACCCTCTCTTAAAGCTTTTTGAATTTCTATTAAAGTGTCTTCTAGGTTTTGGTTGCCTTGAGGGAAGTTACTGACAGTGGCAACTGGAATTGAAGCTTGTTTAAGGGATGATTTTGCTGTGCTCACAAATTGAGGATATACACAAACAGCTGCTACGTGTCCATGAATGGTTTCAGCAAGTTTGCATAATTCCTTAATAATTTCGAGATTATCGTTTTCATTTAATGAAGTCAGGTCCATGCAATGAACCATCCATTTCACATATTGAGGATTTCTCAATGATAGGATCCCACAAAATTTAAAATCAATTGAATCAAATTAGCACTGGCTAGATTGGCATTATCTAAAGTTTCTTCATGAGAAAGTTGTTGAGGATTCATGCCAGCAGCTAGATTAGTAATCACTGAAATCGCAGCCACTCTAAGCCCGCAATGACGAGCCACAATCACTTCAGGCACCGTTGACATTCCCACCATATCCGCGCCGAGAGTTGCAAATGCACGAATTTCAGCCGGAGTTTCAAAAAATGGTCCTAGTACAGCGATATAAACACCTTCATGCAAATTGAGGCCTAATGATTGGCCTGCCGTATGGAATTGTTGACGGAGTTTGGGATCATAAGCATCTTCAAGCCCTATAAATCGTGGACCAAATTCATCATCGTTGGGCCCAGATAATACACTTCGGAATTGCATATTGATGTGATCATTGATTATGACTAAGCTGCCTGGCTTAACAGCAGGTCTTAGTGAGCCCGCAGAATTAGTTGCAACTAAAGTTTCACAGCCCAATAATTTTAAAGTTCTAACGAGTGTTTGTATCGCCTCATTGTCGACTCCTTCATAATAATGAGCTCGTCCTTGTAAACAGACTACAGGAACACCTTTGAGTAAACCCAAAAATAAATTACCCCCATGTCCCTCAACTGAGCATTGAGGAAATCCTGGAATTTCAGTGTAAGGAATAATAATGGGGCTTTCGATCGCTTCTGCTAGCGCTCCTAGCCCTGAACCGCAGATGATTCCGATTTTAGGAATAAAATTTTGTGCTCGTTCTTTAATGACTCGAGCGGCTTCTTTAGCAAGGTAGGTCATAGGTCTTCCAAAAAATTATTCTATAGAAATAATCGAAATCTCAAATTTAAGATTTTGACCGGCAAGTGGGTGATTAAAATCTAAAACGGCTTTAGCACCTTTAATTAGGTGAACTCTCACTTGTCGTGTCTGCCCTTGCTCATCATCGATTCCAAATATCGCGCCTTCGATTCGCATATCTTCGGGTAAATCAGAAGCATCAATTTCTCTGAAGGCAGATGCATATACTTCACCATATGCATCTTTTGCCTCTAAATTTACTTCAATATTATCACCTGAATTTAACCCGATCAGTGCTTGTTCTAATGCCGGGACAATTTGCTGTTCTCCGCAGGTGAAGGACAATGGACCTAAGCCTTCGCTCGTATCTAAGAGTTCTCCACCATCGGAATATAAATTGTATTCAATGGTAACGAGTTTGCCGATTTCAATCATGACAGTTTTCCTATTTGTTTAAGTCCGCTGGAAGTGCCAACTAAAAGGACATCGGCTTTTTGAAGAGCAAAAACCCCATTGCAGACAATGCCTGGAATATTATTGAGTGTTTGCTCTAAGTCAATAGGGTTGAGAATATTAAGATTATAAACATCAAGAATGACATTGCCATTATCAGTCACAAAGCCTTGTCGATAAACGGGGTCTCCCCCTAATTTAAGGCAGTGGCGAGCGACTAGACTGCGAGCCATTGGAATCACTTCTATTGCCAGTGGAAATTTCCCCAATACATCGACTTCTTTAGATTCATCAGCAATGCAAATAAATTGTTGAGCAGCTGAGGCAATGATTTTTTCTCGGGTCAGGGCTCCCCCTCCCCCTTTGGTTAAATAACCGTGAGCATTAAATTCATCTGCACCATCAACATAGAGTTTAAGGTCGGGAACCTGATTAAGATCCATAACTTCGATCCCCAATTTCTTAAGCTTATTTGCCGTGTCGACTGAGCTTGCAATAGCACCTTCAATTTTAGAGCGGATTTCCGACAGCGCATCAATAAAATAACGAACGGTAGATCCGGTTCCGACGCCGATAATGCTATTGTTGGGAATGAAATCGATGGCAGCTTCTGCTGCCATTTTTTTTAAGGATTCTTGATTAGCCATGATTTTCCTTATTATAAAATATCGGCTTGTTTGAGCAAGGCTTCAATATGAGGGTCTCGGCCACGAAAACGTTTAAATAATATAGCTGGATCTTCCGATCCACCTGTTTCGATAATACAGTGTAAAAATTTTTGGCTGGTTTCAGGATCAAAAATACCTTTTTCTTCAAATAAGGAAAAAGCATCGCAGGCCATGACTTCCGCCCATTTGTAGCTGTAATAACCAGCCGCATAACCACCCGCAAAAATATGAGTGAATTGATGTTGAAAACGACTATAGTCTGGTGTTTCCATGATTTCAACAGCGGCCCTGATTTCATTTAAAATGGTTTGAATTTGATGGGTCTCATCAGGGTTAAATTCAAGATGTAAACGAAAATCAAATAAGCTAAATTTGACTTGACGCAAAATTTGCAATGCGGCTTGAAAATTTTTAGCTTTATGCATTTTCTCGAATAATGCTTCAGGTAAAATTTCACCAGTTTGGTAATGTTGAGCGATCATAGAAAGCGGTTCTTTTTGTTGTGCCCAATTTTCTAAAAATTGACTACAAAGCTCAACTGCATCCCAAGGCACTCCGTTGATTCCAGAAACTTCAGAATAATTAATAGTGGTGAGCATGTGTTGTAGACCATGTCCAAACTCATGGAACAAAGTAATAACATCATCGTGGTAAAAAAGAGCAGGCTCATCACCCACTGGGGCATTAAAATTACAGGTGATATAGGCGATCGGACTTTGAATCGTTCCATCATGCAGTTGACGTCGGCCTCGACAATCATCCATCCAAGCACCACCCCTTTTATCTTCTCGGGCATAAAGGTCTAGATAAAATCGAGCGAGCATTTCTCCAGCAGCGTTATGAATAGCAAAACAGCGTACATCACTGTGCCACCGATCAAACTCGTGGATTTCTTTAATGGTAATATTGAAAAGTCGTTGGACGATAGTAAACAAACCACTCAATACTTGAGGTTCTGGAAAATAAGCACGTATTTCTTCTTGAGAAATATCGTAACGGTGTTCACGGAGTTTCTCTGTATAATACGTAACGTCCCAAGCTTTTAATTCGGCAATTCCATATTGATCTTTTGCAAAGGCTTTTAATTCTTCAAATTCCAGTTCGGCTTTTGAGTGGGAAGCCGTTAGCAATTGATTAAGAAAATTTAACACTTCTTCGGGTGATTTAGCCATTTTTGTCGCTAAAGAGTATTCAGCATAATTATTAAAGCCTAATAATTGGGCCTGCTCCAATCGAGCTTTAAGAATTTTTTGCATCACATCGCTATTATCCCATTGACCTGCATTGGGGCCTTGATCAGAAGCACGGGTGACATAAGCGATATAAAGTTCCTCTCGTAAAGGAGGATGGTCCGCATAACGGAGAACCGCACTATAAGAGGGAATTTCTAAATTAAATAACCAACCTTTATGCCCTGCTTTTTCAGCTGCTTCTTGGGCGGCTCTCAATACTCGTTCGGGCAAGCCAGAGAGTTCGGTTTCATCAGTCACTAATTTGTGCCAAGCTTGTGTTGCATCTAACACATTTTCTTCAAATTGTGTGCAGAGTTGACTCAATTCTTTGGATAATTCAGCGAAGCGAAGTTTTTTATCGGCCTCTAACGCCACACCTGCCAATTTGAAATTACGGATATCTAAATCAATAGCACGTTGTTGAGCATGATCTAAATTTTGATATTCACAATTAATCGCGATGGATTGTATGGCATAAAATAATTTTTGATTGTGTGAGAGTTCAGTTCCATAATCGGAAAGGATGGGTAAGCAAAGATTATAAGCTTCACGTAATTCATCTGAACTTTTAACTGAGTGAAGGTGTTCGATGCGAGACCAATATTGATCTAGTCGATCGGAAATTTCCTCGAAGGGTTGAATTAAATTGTCCCAGGTGAAGGGTTCTGGTTGTTCGAGTAATGCCGCGATTTCCATGCGATTCTGATTCAGAATTTTTTCTAGTTCTGGCAGAATCATTTTGGGATTTATTACTGTAAAACAAGGTAAAGGAGCATGAGTTGTTTGAATTTCAGGCATGGTTCAGTTATCCGCTTAATCGTTATTCGTTGACAGTTAATATAGTATTGCCGCATTGTATTATAAAATAGAAGGTTTGTCTTTGGGGTGATGGTATAGGATATTGGCATGACAATAAGATCATTTGAAAATTTTCAACCACAACTGGGATCTAATGCTTGGGTTGATGAAACTGCTTTAGTGATTGGGAATGTCACTTTGGGCCAGGACAGCTCTGTTTGGCCGATGACGGTGATTCGGGGGGATATTCATTCGATAGAGGTTGGTGATAGAACAAATATCCAAGATGGGACTATTATTCATGTGACCCATGCAGGTGAATATAATGAAAAAGGATTACCGACTCGCATTGGTTCAGATGTGACGGTGGGCCATAAGGTGATATTGCATGCGTGTGAAATTGGGGATTTATCGTTGATTGGTATGGGTTCTATATTGCTCGATGGTTGCCGTGTGGAATCTCAGGTCATGGTGGGTGCGGGTAGCTTGGTTCCACCAGGTAAGGTCTTAGAAAGTGGTTATTTGTATTTGGGTTCTCCGGTTCGGCGGGTGAGGAAGTTGTCGGATCGTGAATTGGAGTTTTTGGGTTATAGCGCGTCTCATTATGTGAAGCTGAAGGATCGGCATGTGTGATATCCTTCGGGACTATCATTATAATGAATCGGCTTGTCGGGCCTGAAAAGCGCAGCCCGACCTAATTTAATTAGATCCCGCGGACAAGCCGCGGGACGACGGCTTAGTGCCAAGCGAAGCGCGGCCTAACAAACCAACATATTTTTCCTTTCTACACCGAATGCGCTAAATATTCGCAGATGCGGTCTTCTAGGCGGGTATATGGCCAGCAGTGTCCGCTATAACCATTGATCATGATGACGAAGGAAAGGGTGTGATGATGGGCGGTGGTGATGTAGCCGGCCAATCCGCTGATACTTTTCATCGTTCCTGTTTTACCACGGATCGGTAAATGGGGCCCTGTTTTCATTCGATATCTTAAGGTCCCATCTACTCCAGCGAGCGGTAATGCTTGCATCAGATAAGGAGCGACTTTCGGATCATGATAGGCATAATCCAAGAGTTGAGACAGTTGCTCTGGGCTGATTAGGTTTTTGCGTGATAGGCCTGAGCCATCTACAATTTGAACTCGTGAGAAATCCATATGAGCTTTTTCGCTTAATATAGCCTTTACAGCAGCTGCTCCATTCGCCCAACTTCCTGTTTTATTGAAATACAATTGTCCCATTTTTTTCAGAAGGGTATTCGCGATCATATTATTCGATTTTTTCATCATCTTGGTAACGACAACTTCTAGGGGAGGTGAAAAATGATCGACCAGAACTTGGGTTGTATTGGGGTCATGATGCATTCTCACCGTTCCATTAAAAACAATGTGACTTTGCCTTAAAGCCTGTTTAATTAAAGCCTTAGCATAGGTATCAGGATCTTTGATGGGCAATAACCGGCTTTGAATGCCCCACTCTTTAGCCACACAGCCTGAGAAAGCATAATGATTTCGTTGATCACTGTTAATGCTGAAACCACAACCGCGCCGCCCCGGCTTTGTAATCACATTATTTTTGAAGTAAGCGGCATTGGCTGGAAGATTAGTCGAGATATCGACATAACCATTGAGTCTTTTAGAAGGACTTAAGCGTATGCTAAAAGCATTTTCGTTGATAATAATAGCATTCAATGGAGCGGCATAAGGATGATTAAAGTCATCTTGCAGCCAGCCTGGGCCATAAGGGATGTTATTGTAATCTTCGTTGTCTAAAAAAATAGAGCCCTTAATTTGGTGCACACCAAGGTTGGCTAATTTATTGAATAACTCATAAATATCTTGAGAGCGGAGTGTTGGGTCTCCGCTAAATTTCACTGTTAAATTACCATTCAAGACCCCATTTTTAATAGAGCCATCGTCGGTTAATAGAGAAGTTTCAAAATAAAAATTAGGCCCTAAATAGGAAAGGGCGGAGATTCCAGTCAATAGTTTCTGTACGCTGGCTGGGACTAGCAAATGATTGGGGTTATCTTGGTAGATTACTTCACCTGTATCAACCGATCGGACTAGAATTCCCATATGAACCTGTCGGTAACTCTTTTGGCTCACCAAAAGTTGATCAATAAAGGCTCGAACACTTTGCTTTTCCTTCCATGAGATAGGACTCGCTAGAGTATTCGAAATAGATAGTATTAATGAGGCCCCGAGAAGGTATTTAAATAATCGTTTCATTTTGCCATTCACCCCAAATTCCGATTGTGGTGATTTTGGCGGACAACCCAGATTAATATAAGGGCAGCGATCAAAATCACGGGCACCATAATGACCGATAAATAAGCCTCGACTAAGGCAGCAGCAGTTACAAAAACACTGAGTACAGCTCCAATTAACAAGAAGCACCGATCAATATAGAGACCAGCTAAAAGTGTAGAGAAGGCTAATAGAATGAGAACTACAAACCCAGCCTCAACTCGCCCGATGATTCCAATATCGACTAATAAAGTGACCAGATAAACGGCGAGCATTAGGCTCAGCCAATGCAAAACTTCTTTCCAAAGAGATTTTCCACTGATTTCAGAAATCTTATGGTTTAAATGCCAGCTCAGCCAAAGAGAAAGCAATGCATAAAATGGGACCATGAGGCGCCAAAAATCTCAACCGCCTCTAGGGGAAAGATCCGTGACAACGAGACCAGTTAAGGCGATCAAAAGCATCAACACATTGATAAATAATCGAGATTTCCAATGATCAGCTAATTTTGCGAGATCTTGATTGAGTACAGAATTATGGGTATCTATCATAAAATCATCCTGATGAGAGGAGGAGCCTTCCTTATTTTCAAGCCCTATTGGGTCATAATCCTAATGCGCAGAATCTAGGATAGTGGGAGGGATTATACCGCGGCTTTAGAGATACTGCATTATTTTCAGAATAATGCGTTGCCAACCGAGGAACTACGGTATTAAGGATTTTAGAACTATGGTATACATGAAAAAATTTTTTTGTACAAACCAGGGTTCCTTTCACTAGTCACACCTCGTAATTGGAGATTTTGAAATGAGTCGTTCAACGCCTTTTCTTTCCTCAGGCTCCCGTGAGGGGGCATCATCTTATTCTTCATCAACTAAATCTCTCGAAGATTTATTTTTAGGTGAGGAAAGGGGGTCGATACCTGTCGGCTATAGTCCATCAGATTTGTTAAATTATGCTCTTTTAAAACGATTGATTGAAAAAGGATTTAAATTTGAGGAAGCAGTCGTTGAAAAGACTGCTATCTTTGCAGATCAAATAATTGCTTTGTGCATGGTTCAAGCCTCTATCAATGCCATGCAACGAATCTTTACCCAGTTAATAGTGAATTTGAAATTTCCTTTGGACAAAAGGCAAGCACCTCAGGAAATTTTCAGAGCAGTGATGCGAGACGGTTATTATCCACTCGAGTCCTTTGAGACAGCATATAATGCAAAGTGGAGAGTAGAAGGGATACCAAGCGAAAAACTAGCAAAAGAAGATATGGAAAATCCATCTCAACCAGGAGAGAAACAACCGAGCCTCTTGGAAGAATTTATGAGGGAACTTACTACGGGGTTGTTGGGCTATCATATCGGCGCAGTAGAAGTATATGTTCCATGGTCAAAAATGGCCTATTATCGAGATCAATTGAAAGCGCATATTGGTTTAATAGAAGCCGCTTTTAACATTTTTGTAATTAATGATTTAAAGGCATCCGATCCTATAGCAAAGGAACTTGCTCCAAGTTATAAAGCCGCGAGACTTAAACGAATAGAAGATCTATGCAATGTCATTTTTGCTCTTCCAGAAGCATTAGCAGCAATGTTGAAATTGCTTGAGAGGGATAAAATCCAGTTCATAACAATTTGCTCTACTGTAGCTAATGTCATTAAAAATGATTGGAAAATAACTCATCATGCTTGGGTAGATGTATTGAGATATCTTGATTATATTGATTATGCTACGCCTTGGGTGGCTTTAACTAGCGAATCTAAGGAAGCAGTTCTGGCAGAATGCGGTCGCTTAGGTTTGAACATTTCTTTAAGTGCAATAAATCCTGCATGGGTTGTAGATTATGTGACAATTGGGGATGAAACGGTTGACATAATAGGGGTTGTGAAGAGCGTTAGGATCAGCAGTGATGCGAAAGTTTCTGGACCTGTGAAAGAGAGGGTTAAAAGAGTTCATTATACTGCACTAGGATTGAATAAAAACTCAGCTCCTCGAGCTTTAGAGGGGAGTAATCGTTTGAAAGCAGATTGGTTGAAAATCCCTTTTCAAGCGATGGCAGAAAGGGTGGAAATTGCACTACGCAAAGCTGTAGCTGACTATTATGCTTTTTTTGAGGAAGATACTGTACTAAAAGCACTAATGTCATTTTTTGACATGGATGGAAGTGGTGAAGCTGGAAATATATATTTGAATTTCGGCTCTAATACTCACTATACTGGTTCTGATTCAGAAGTATTTACTTTGTCTCTTAATCCCCCATCGATTTATGCTCACTTTGAATCTTCGAGCTCCCCCTCAGTGTTAGTAAAATCTCCGAGGCCTCCCTCTATTCCAGGTATTCTTGGATATGCCCATTTGAGTAAAATAATTTTAGATGATGCTTCAGGGGTTAATGTAAGTGATTTTGATGGCAACACATTATTACTGTGGGCTACTCAGAGCTTAAGCCAATTAGTTTCAGCTTTTGAGAGTGGTCAACTAAATCCTGGTGAACAAACAGAACTTAGAGCTTTTCCTGAAGATCTTGAGGAATTCGAAGCACACGCTAAAAAGCTCGCTAAACTCGATAATAGAATTCGACAAATAACAGCACTGATAAAGTGGCTTGTAGATTCTGGAGGAGATCCTAGGTTGGAGAACAGGTTGGGATTATGCGCAGAAGTATTTATGCTTGGTTCAGAAGAAATTGCAAATTTATATTACGATGTGAGAGTCACCCATATCAACTGGCCCTTGATATCTTCTATACTTGAAAGTCTTAATAAGCATTGGATTCGTTTTTCAACTGTCAATTTGCCTGACATAATGGATGCTAAAAAAATCACTGAAGGCAATCTTGAGAGTCTTCGAGAAAAAGTTGATCGTTATCTAAAGCTTTATCTTCGAGTCATGCTTGGCCATCATCAGGTCTTTACATTTGTAAATGAAATAAAGGAAATTAATAGAATATATCCATTTAAAAATTCTCAACTAGATAATGGAACGATTACTCTACTTGGAAAATTAGAAGCTCAGCTTAAGCTTATGCGGGTTAAGATGGACCCAGAATTGTATTTGGGTGAGATTTTTACGGCTTTTATTAATGATTTCTATCATCCATTTTTAGCACGTTATAGAAGTCTGGTAGATGAAGATGTGAGAGAATTGGTGGAAAAAGACACTAAAAAACCGTTGTTTGTTGGGTTGTTATACTTATAAATCCGAATTGGACCGGTAAAAGATGTTGACATTTGATTTTTCCTATCAAGAGTTTTAAGCCCCACTCAGTCGCTTGATCGTCTACTGGGAAGT
>CAIQCE010000011.1 GCA_903870185.1 uncultured Gammaproteobacteria bacterium | reverse complement strand
TCTACACCACCCGATAGTGCTAATAATACCTTTTCTGAACCCACCATTTCTTGAATATCGGTAATACTATTTTCGATAATATTACTCGTTGTCCAAAGGGGTTCACATCGACAAATCGCATGAACAAAATGCTCTAAAATTCGCTTGCCCTGAGGGGTATGTGTTACCTCTGGATGAAATTGCAATCCATACCATTGCTTGGAAAAATCAGCCATCGCGGCTATTTCGCAATTAGAAGTACTGGCAATGGTTTTAAAACCAGAAGGGAGTTGGCTGACATAATCTCCATGACTCATCCAAACCTGAATCAAAGAATTACCTTTGGAACTTATTTCATCATTAATATTAGAAAATAAAGCTCGCTCATCAAGAACCTCAAGCTCAGCATATCCAAATTCTGATTTTGAAGCATTGGAAACTTGTCCTCCTAATTGCTCTGCCATCGTTTGCATTCCATAGCAGATACCTAAGATAGGACAACCAAGCTCAAACACTACTTGAGGAGCTCTTGGAGATGCATGCTCTGTTACACTTTCAGGACCACCTGATAAAATAATCCCACTGGGATTAAAAGCTAGAATTTCAGCATCATCCACATCGCAAGGCAATAATTCGCTATAGACACCCAATTCACGAACACGGCGAGCGATCAGCTGGGCATACTGAGACCCAAAATCTAAAATCAAAATTCTCTGTTTTTTCATCATAATCATTGGTACCAGTTACGTACCGGGTACGTACCCGGTACGTAACTGGTACATGTATAATTCCATTAAAATCAATCGTTATCGACGCTATAGTTGGGGGCTTCTTTGGTAATTTTTACATCATGAACGTGGCTTTCTCTAGCACCGGCACTGGTGATTTTCACAAAACGAGACCGAGTTTGCATCGCCTCAATTGTTGGGCAACCGGTGTAACCCATGCTGGATCGAAGTCCTCCGGTTAATTGATGAATCACAGCACTCAAGGAACCTTTATAAGGCACGCGACCCTCAATCCCCTCGGGGACAAATTTCCCTCGACCAGTTTCAGCTTGGAAATAACGATCACTGGAACCGTAATTCTGATCCATCGCACCGACAGAACCCATACCTCGATATTCTTTGTAAGAACGGCCTTGATAAAGCACCATTTCACCTGGAGATTCTTCTGTACCAGCAAACAAACCACCAATCATCACCGTAGAAGCTCCTGCGGCAATGGCTTTTGCAATATCACCCGAAAAACGTATGCCACCATCCGCAATCACAGGAATGGATTTCTTTTTAAGAGCCTGAGCCACATTGGCAATCGCACTAATCTGTGGCACACCAACCCCGGCCACTATACGAGTCGTGCAAATTGATCCTGGGCCAATCCCCACTTTCACAGCATCAGCTCCCGCTTTTGCTAAATCTAAAGCGGCTTCAGCGGTTGCAATATTACCCCCAATCACTTGAACTTCTGGATAATGCTTTTTCACCCAGTAAACCTGATCCAACACCTTTTGAGAATGTCCGTGAGCCGTGTCGACGACAATAACATCAACCCCCGCCCTCACAAGCGCGGCAACTCGATCGGGTGTTTCAGGTGAAGTACCCACAGCCGCCCCTACTCGAAGTTGTCCAGATTCATTTTTAGAAGCAAAAGGATTTTGTCGACTCTTTAGAATATCTTTAACCGTCATCATCCCTCGTAATTGAAAGTGATTATTGACGATCAAAATTTTCTCTAATCGGTGATGACGAAACAATTCCATGGCTTGTTCATGTGTAGCACCTTCTGGAATCGTAATTAAACGCTGTTTTGGAGTCATTAAATTAGAAACGGGACGTTTTAAATCGGTCTCAAAACGAATATCTCGACTGGTGATAATCCCCACTAATTGATCACCTTCAACCACCGGCATCCCAGAAATATGATGCTGATTAGCAAGATCAATCAATTCTTCAATAGTGGTATCTGGCTTAACAGTCAGTGGATCTTTCACCACCCCACTTTCAAATTTCTTAACTTTTCGAACCTCTTCCGCCTGTTGCTCAATAGAGAGATTCTTATGCAACACCCCAAGCCCACCAGCCTCAGCTAATGCAATCGCAAGCCGAGACTCCGTCACGGTATCCATTGCAGCTGATAATAAGGGGATATTTAAGGTAATGTCGCGGGTCAGTTGGGTCGCAAGAGAGACATCTTTAGGCAAAACAGTGGAATGCTCAGGAATCAAGAGCACATCATCAAAAGTCAACGCATCTTCAATTATTCGCATGACGACCCCTTTTAGAGTTTAACCGCGTATTCTAGCGATGAGAAAAGGGAAAATCAATAAGGAATTTCAATTTTGGACTGGGAGAGGGCTATAAGCAGCCAAAAAAAAGCCCTCTGAAGAGGGCTTTTTCTAAAAATCGGACTACTTTTTAGAAGCGGCTTTCTTAACAACTCTCTTAACTGCTTTTTTAACCACTTTTTTAGCTGGTTTCTTAGCAACTTTTCGAACTGTCTTTTTAGCAGCGGTTTTTTTAGCAGGAGCTTTCTTAACAACTCTCTTAACTGCTTTTTTAACAGCTTTTACTTTCTTAGCAACCTTTTTAACAGTCTTTTTAACAGTCTTTTTA
>CAIQCE010000010.1 GCA_903870185.1 uncultured Gammaproteobacteria bacterium | reverse complement strand
TCACCAATCAGTTTACGCTCACCCACTAGCAAGTTAGATGTTTCAGGGAGATGGGACAAAAAACATAAATGGAATTTAAAATTTCAAGGTAAAGAATTAAGTCTAGAGCCTTTATCATTCTTTATTGAACCAAAAACCTCTATCACTGGGACAGCCTCAATTTTACTGAATGCAAAAGGAAATGATAAATCTATTCAATCAGCTAAATTTAATTTTCTAAGTAAAAATGCTGCATTACACTACAATGCGTTAAAAAAATCCCAAATAATTTCTCTTGAGAATTTTGAAATTAACTCAGAAATCAATGAGGCAGGATTTATTTTCCACTCGAATTTCAATTCCAACCCAAATGATTACTTAAAAATTGATTTGGAAATGCCGGGGTATTCGCTCAATGGGCTCCCCACTAGTGACCAAAAATTATATGGTAATTTAGATCTGAGATTTGATCAATTTCAAATCTTAGATTTATGGATGCCCGACTGGGGCTCCTTCAAAGCCAAACTTCTGCAAACTCATTTATTATTAACGGGCACTCTTTCAGAACCTCAAACTGCTGGGCAATTAAAATTAGAAGATGGGAATTTGGTGATTAGCTCACTGGGTCTTGATTTGAAAAGAATTCAGCTAGATGCTCAATCAAAAAATCAATCACTGAATTTTTCCTTGTCACTCAATTCAGCTGGAATGTCATTGAACCTAGAAGGAACGGGGCATTGGGTTAATCAGCAATTAGGAATTGAAGCCTCTCTTAAAGGCAATAATGTTTTAGTCATCAATACCCCTGAATATCACCTATGGTTATCACCTGACCTTAAGGCACAATTTAAAAATCAAATCTTAAGCTTGACTGGAAAAATTCTTATCCCCAAAGGCAGCATTAAAATAGCCGATTTCACAACCACTACCTCTCTTCCAACGGATGAAATTGTTTTTCTAGATCAACCAAAGCCGGCTGAAACTGAAACTCCGAATCCTTTGAAAATCAAAACCAATCTTAAAATACAATTAGGTGATCAAATTGCTGTCGATGCAGCTGGCATTACAGGCAAACTAAAAGGTTCAGTGAATATTCGAAATAAAGCTGAACAGCCCTTGCTAGCCAATGGACGAATTGAATTAGAATCAGGTCTTTACAATGCTTATGGACACAAACTTAAAATTAATAAAGGGCATCTTAACTATATTAAAAGCCCCATTGACAACCCAAATTTAGATATTCAAGCAATTCGCTACATCAATACGCTCGGCTCAGGCTTTAAGAATATGAATCAAACGGGTATAACGGTTGGGATTGCTATCAATGGCACTATTGATAAACCCAGAACGGCTTTGTTTTCTGAGCCCCTCAACCTTTCTCAAACTGATATTTTATCTTATTTGATCTTTGGCACTTCCAGCAGTAACAACTCTATCAACAGTGTCGGACTATTGATGCAAGCCTTCAAAAGCTTTAATTTAAATTCTGACAACACGGCAACTGAACGACTTTCTCAACGTTTTTCTCAACTCCAAACTTCCCTAGGGTTCAGTGAACTAGGAATTGAAAGCTCATCAGTTCTAGATCAACTAGGAAACCCCATGAGACAACAAACCAACTTTGTGATTGGGAAACGATTTTCAGATCGAACCTATGTGCGATACGGGATTGGGATCGATAATCAAGTCAGTTCTTTACAGCTTCAATATCAATTAAGTCGTATGTGGTATATACGCTTAGACAGCAGCAGTTTAGATACGGGAGTTGATATTTTCTATACCATTGAGCGCGGCAAGTAGGTTATAATCTTGCCATCATGTCTATTGAATTAATTGAAGCTATCTTAAATAACTCCGCGACCGACGTTAAACGTCTACTCGAGAATGGGGCAGATCCCAATTTCTGTTTAGATAAGGCGAAAATCACTCCATTGCATTTTGCAGCTCAAAATAATGTACTTAGGATTGTTCCACTGCTGATAGAGGCTGGTGCTAACTTAAATGCAAAAACTTTTCCTGAGGGTGAAACCCCCTTGAAGATCGCCCAAGTACATGGGCATATTGAAATGGTAAATTTATTAGCGGTTTATTTGAGCCAGCAGTATCTTAAAACTGAGCATTGAAGTTACGAATATCTTTCATGCTGTCTATCACGTAGGTTAGCCCCAAGCGACAGCGCGGGCTAACAATCCCATTCCTTTATAATGCCAAGATAAAAGAATATGTTGATTTGTTAGCCCGCGCTGTCGCTTGGGACTAACCTACAGTGGGACCAACCTACACAAGTTAATACATATCCCCTACTCCACTTCCTTTGCCTCTTTTATAAAATCACTGTCTAATACTGCCCCGATTAGCTCTGATTTCGTTCGACACTCCAACTTAAATTTCATATTTTTGACATAATACTCAACCGTTCGAGCAGATAAGTTCAACATAACTCCGGCTTCTTTCATGGTTTTACCCTTTAAAAGAAGCAACATACATTGGCATTCCCGCTTCGTAAAATAGACATTAGGATAATTCTGACCTAGAAAGACTCGAACCTCCTCCTGCTTATCCTTTTTATTTTGTTCTGATCCATCTTCTTGCTCTGAAATGGGCGATTTTTTTAAATTAGTGAAAATACAGGGGTATGATGCATCCTTTTTATTGAGAACCTCTTTCAATACTGTATCCCAATACATGATATTTCCCCTTTATAAAATTTAAAAATTAAGACAAGGACTCATGGGATTTAGTTTATACAGGAGGTGCTAAAATAAAAATACC
>CAIQCE010000009.1 GCA_903870185.1 uncultured Gammaproteobacteria bacterium | reverse complement strand
TCCTGAAACACGATATTCTTTGCTTTCATAGCTGATTACTCCTTTTGGTAGAGGAGGAGAATCTTAATCGATTCTCCGTTAGTAATCAGCTATGTTCTTATTTTTCTTGAGAATTTTTCCCGGACACTAGTGAAGCGCAGCGCGGGCCAACATTCCCATTCTTTTTTTAACCCTTGCAAAAGAATATGTTGTTTTGTTAGCCCGCACTTACGCTTGGGACTAACCTACAGAGGTGCCATTCTAATTGCTTCTAATGCTTCTTTTCTCGCTTTTGTGTGTGACTTATCATATTTGAAATTACGAAGTTCCTCGAGATTTGAAAACAATCCAGATTCACACACATAGAGGGCTCGAGAATGATTTCGAACATTGGAAGTATTGAGCCACTTTCTCATTTCTATTTGAATTTCTTCAACGGTAGGCTCATTCAATTTCAAAATAGCTTCGACAAAAGTGCGAGTTTCTCGTTTGCCGCGTTTACCGTGCATCGTAAAAATACCAAATCGTTTTGAAGTTAAATAGTCATAAGCAGCCGATAGGGCTTTTACTAAATTAGCATTCCGAGGCCTAGATAATTTTGCTGCATTTTCACAATTGCATAAATCGGTATGTATTTCGCTAAGCAACTTTGCTGCCTTTTCAAATCCTGCGATGACTGGCTCTGAAACAGCTGCAGCTTTCATTGAAGGAGGACGTGCTCCCACACCTCTTGCCGCTGCTATTGAAGGAAAACTGACCGCTGGTGCGCAGTGTATTTTAGGCACCAAACATTTCTTAAGAATGCCAAATTGTGATTCAGAATATTTTTCCCAATTCGGAAAACTGGCTACCAATGCGGTATATTCTTTACGCTTTACTTCATCGGGAGAAGAAAATACCTTCACATACTCCTCTACATTCTCTACTTTTAAAAGTCTTAGTGCTAATAATTTTGTATTCAAAGCCTCTAATGAACATGCTGGATTCATTAGCAATAAACTGAGTTCTTCTAATTTCTCAACTAACCTTTTTTTGTATTCGGTTGGTTTAAATTCTACTGCTGTGCCAGCTGGGCGCATAATATTCACCTTTTCAAAATTTTTGTTCAATGACTCTAACAAAACCATCTTAAGATAATATTAAATAATGGGTTTGTCAGACTTGAAAAAAACAGCCTGGCCTACGCGGCTGGATCCCGCGGACAAGTCCTGGGACAGCGGCTTTAGTGGGGTGACAGCGGGAAGAAATATGTTGCGGGATAATGGGTTAGCTCAATTGCAGGTTGGCGCCAACCGAAGCGCAGCCCGACATTTTTTAAACCCTCGAATGCACTACCGCTGTTGGCTGCCCAACATTCGGGGCTCTTGGTGTTTGCAATGAAGTGTCCCTAACATGACCAGCCGTTCCGTATGCTACGCATACTGCACCCTTCTCCCCGTGGGAGAAGAATAAATACGACACTAGACGGGTGAGCAGTGGGATAATAATTAGGCACCATAGGCAAGCGAGCATTTTGCGATATGTTAATTTCCCATTGCAAACCGCATCATATAATTCTTCAGAGCCTGAAAACGATTGATAGAACCAATCCCAATGCCTCGCAACTGAACCCACAACGGTGCCTCTATCGAAAATGAACCCTTGAAGGCGCTCATTAGTCTTATCATCACCTCATTCTCAGCTTTACGCTCTCTCTCATATTGACGCAATAACTTGAAATTATTAAGGTCTTTTCCAGCTGCTTTCGCTTCAATTATTTTTTGAGACAACAACATGGCATCCATCAATCCTAAATTAACACCTTGCCCGGCTAAAGGATGAATCGTATGAGCCGAATCTCCTACCAATACCACTCTTGATTGAAGATATTGCTTGGCATGCCGCATCCATAAGGGTAGAGAATGTCTAACGGAAAGTAGCTTGAGCTTACCTAAACAAAATTCACTCGCATTCGTTAATTCACGATTAAACTCCACATCGCTTAACTTCATTAATGCTTCAGATTTTTCAGTATCATTTGACCAAACAATGGAAGACTGATGAGTTTCATTGAGAGGCAAGATCCCCAAAGGACCTGCCGGTAAAAAATTCTGGTAAGCGGTATTATTATGAGGCTTTTCAGATTCAATGGTCGCTACAATAGCGGATTGCAGATAGGAATATTGATTTAACTTAATACGCATACTTTCTCTAACCCAAGAATGCCCTCCATCTGCACCAACTAATAAGGCTGATTTCAATGCCGAACCATCCTTCAAATTTAATTGCACATAATCTTTATGCATTTCTATAGTTTCACCTTCAGCGGGACAAACAAAATTCACGCCTTGCTGTGATTCTAAATATTGCCATAAAATTTTAACGAGGGCCTGATTGGATACAATACTACCCAATCGAATAACACCTGCTTCCGCACTGTCAAATTCCAAATGCTGTCCACTTATCGAATCCCAAACCTTCATTTTTTCTAATGAAGTTACCAAAGGTTCGATCAAATCCCAAATACCCAATGATTTAAAAAGTGATTCAGAAGCTACATTGATCGCGCTGACTCGGGCGGCGTGAATTTTAGACTCAAAAGAAGGTGACTGAGATTCCACTATTGCGACTCGAATACCCGCCTTCACTAATAAAGCCGCCAAACTTAAACCGACCATGCCAGCTCCGACGATGATCACTTCATTATCATTTTTCATTTTAGAGGAATCCCTCGCAATAATTTTGATAATCGCCCTGAAATTCCCAGGCATCTTTTTGCAAGAGGTCGCTTCAAGGGCGGCAATACATCCACGCTAAACATCACCAAACCTCGAATTCCATTTAATCCAGGCACTCTTAAATTAAAGGCGGAATGGAGTTTTTCAGTTAAGTTGATAATCGAATTTTGATCATCTCGACGAAGAGTTTCATATTTTTTTAAAAAATCAGAGTCATTAATCGATTGTTTTTTCTGACTGGCTTCCACTATCAGCTCAGCCAAAGTCGCTGCATCTCTTAATCCCAGATTAAATCCTTGGGCCGCCAGAGGATATAAGCTATGAGCCGCGTTTCCAATCAATATTGCGCTCTCTTGAATTTGTGAATCAGCCACTAATGACACCAATGGATAATGCGCCATTCGTTTAAATTTTTCTATTTTACCTAAGCGATATCCAATCAATGATTGAAGCTCTTCTAAATACTGACCATCTTCCCATTTTTCCTGAAGATCCCATTGCCTTTCAGGCATACTCCAAACGACTGCACATTCTTTTGAATTTTTTAGGGGCAAAATTGCGAGCGTGCCTTGCTTTGAAAAACGCTCATAGGCTATCTGCTGATGCGGATCTTTCAAAATAATTTTACCTGTTAAAGCAATTTCATGATGATTATCTTTTTTAACGGAAATTTTCAGTAACTCACGGACTTGAGAATGTGCTCCATCGGCTGCTACTAATAAAGTTGCTTTCAATGAGTCTGTTTTCCCATCAGCTTTAATCGTTATTTCTGTGCCTGAATCATCTGTTTTTAAATCGAGAATTTCAGTAATAGGAATTAATTCCACACCAGTATCGATTGCACTCTTATTCAGTGTTCTTTCTAGAACAGCAAAAGGAACTACATAACCTAAAGCCGGAATCTGCTCTTCATCCGCATTAAATTGCAAACGCCCAAAACTGCCTTTCGTAGATATATGCACTGACTCTATTGGTGTAGAATCAACTTCTAGAGTGGCCCACAAACCTAAAGTATTAAGGATTTTATAACTACCATAAGATAAGGAAATAGGGCGGCTCTCTAGATTCAATGGTTTATTAAAATCGTAGGGTTTATGTTCCAAGCAAGCAATCTTGAGTCCCGAATTTTTCAAGGCAGCGAGTAAACTCGAACCTACAAGTCCCATTCCTACTACAATAATGTCATATTGATCACGCATTTTTCGCCATTAATCGTTCAATTTCACCAACTGATTTGGGAGCTTCTACACTCAGTACTTCACAACCCTCTTCAGTCACTAAAATATCATCTTCAATTCTCACACCGATTCCCCACCATTTAGGGTCCACACCTTCACTGTTAGGACTGATATAAATGCCTGGTTCTATTGTTAACACCATTCCGGCTTTTAATTCACGCCATTGACCTTCAATTTGGTAAACCCCTACATCATGCACATCTAATCCAATCCAGTGACCAATTCTATGCATATAAAATTGAGCGAATGCTCGAGAAGCTAATAACTCTTTTAAATCACCTTTAAGCAAACCTAAATCCAATAATCCTTGAGTGATCAAATTTTCGGACAATTCTTGCATTAATCCACGACTTCTACCAGCCCGAATACTGGCAATCACCTCCATTTGGGTATCTAAAACCAATTCATAAATAGCTCTTTGTTCAGTGGAGAAAACTCCAGACACCGGATAAGTTCGAGTAATATCGGAGGCATAATAGTGATATTCACCCCCTGCATCGACTAATACTAAATCATTCGATTGCATGGTTGATTGATTCGATGTGTAATGTAATACACAAGCATTCGAACCTGCTGCTACAATACTAGGGTAGGCTAATGCTTCGCATCCATGACGCTTAAATCCATATTCTATTACAGCGGCTAATTCATATTCTTTGATACCGGCTCGACAAGACTGCATCGCTTTTCGATGTGCGTGTGCTGAAATGCTTGCTGCGGCTCTCATCAAGTCCAATTCCACTTCATCTTTAATCAATCGCATTTCATACAGGATGGAAGCTAAATCTTGAAATTCAAATACAGCTGAATTTGAAATCGATGAGTTAATGGACTCCAATAAATCTTCATCTTTAGCTAAACAAAAAATTCGTTTTTGATTCTTTACAAGTTCAGACAAACGGTTCTGAAATTCTCCAATCGGATAAGCAGCATCGGCTCCATAAAGAGAACAGGCCTTCGATTGCCCTGAACGGGGACCTTCCCATTGCTCCCTTACTGGATCATTCGGCCGATTAAATAATATAAACTCTGATTTTTTACCCGCAATTAAAACGGCGATCGCCTCCGGCTCATCAAACCCAGTCAAATAATAAAAATCACTCCCAGGCCGATAAGGGTAATGCGTATCAGCATTTCTCAAAACCTCAGGAGCAGTTTGTAGAATCACTACATCCCCAGTTTTGAGCTCTGATAATAATTTTTGGCGTCTTAATTGGTAGTGTGAGTAGTCCATATGATATCCCTATACCTGATAACCCGATAAGCATATCACGTCAGACTCTCTAAAGTCAGAAGATTGATGCGATAAAATCACTGGGATTCTTCAGAGTACTATTCTGATATTTATATCATTACCCCCCTAGACTATGTGCAACTAAAGTGGTACGCTTGGGATCAATCGTAGGTTGGTCCCAAGCGTCAGCGCGGGCCAACACCTAGGCTTTACGAAAGGACTATCTAAAACGTAGGGTGGGTAAAGCGTTAGCGTGCCCACC
>CAIQCE010000008.1 GCA_903870185.1 uncultured Gammaproteobacteria bacterium | reverse complement strand
TTTGAGATTAGAAAAGTGGTTTGCAAGAATTTCCTTATTACATTTCTGTTATTTTTGTCCAAATCTCAAAACTTGTGATACATTTCATTAATTTCGGAAAGTATTTTATTCTGGAATTTTGGTCCAAAATTTGCAAATATCTAAATAAACAGGCTCCTTTGTTTTTAACCAAAGCGCCTCCATGATGACAAGAAAAATAGCAAGACCGAGGTTTAAGGTTGGAAATAAGATGTGGAAGCCAATACTAAAGCCAAATTGAATGCGAGATAAAATCGCTATTACCATGAATTCTCCTAAAATAAATGAAGTGAAGACATAACTAATCACACTTCTTTAAGTTAATGAAAAACACCTGATATAAACTACGTTTGTCTCATGAAGCACTGGATAGTAATATCTATCAATATCGGTCATGATGACACTATTTCTAAATAATTTATATAACATATGCAACTATTCCATTTAAACCCTAACCTATTGCATCAAGCCATTATTAGAGGCTGCCAATCAGTTGTTTCAGTCAGAGAGCAACTAAACGCAATCAACATTTTTCCAGTAGCAGATAGCGATACAGGGGATAATTTAGCATCAACAGCAACAGCGATCATCACTAATTCCTACATAAAACCATGCTTTACAGAAACGCTCCAATCAGTAGCAGAAGCAAGTCTGCTTGGAGCCAGGGGCAACTCAGGTATTATTTTCTCTCAATTTTTCAATGGGCTAGCACTTAATCACCACGATAAAAAAACAATGGATATAGGTGAGTTTTCTGCCACTTTAATCAATGTGGCTATAAGTGTAAGAAGATCGATCTCTTCCCCAATCGATGGAACAATGCTCACCATGATCGAAGCTTTTGCAAATGCTTCGGGCGCACTTAGCAAACACACGACTTGTTTTAATCAACTCATGCATGAATTGCTTCCCATTTTAAAGCTTACGCTAGACGCCACCACAGACCAGATTCCTATTCTAAAAGAAGCGAATGTTGTAGATGCTGGGGCATTTGGGTTTTATTTCTTTGTAGATGGTTTTGCTTCTTTATTATCTGGGTCTAAACTTATCGATAATCATTACCCAAAGAACATCACTTATCAAATTGAACATAAGCCCACTATGCTCGAGACACTTCCTTTGCATAGGTACTGCACCGAGGTCATTCTAAAAGCTGACTTGATCGATAAAACACGACTTGCAAAAATACTTGAAAAACAAGGGGACTGTTTGGTGATGACTGGTCATGAAAGGACATGTAGATTGCATATCCACACCAATAATCCATCGGACTTTTTTTCTATCTTAATGGAGCATGGTACTCTTGAGTACCCTAAGGTTGATGATATGCTCCGTCAATTTCAGGTGGCTCACGAGCCTAAGAATGATATAGCGCTCGTTACTGATTCCAGCGCCGACATCCCCGAGGCAATAAGAGACGAATACCAGGTACATCTTATTCCCTTAAATATTCGCATCGATGAACATCATCTGCTCGATCGGTACTGTTTTGAGCCCAGCTCAT
>CAIQCE010000007.1 GCA_903870185.1 uncultured Gammaproteobacteria bacterium | reverse complement strand
CACTTATGATTACAGCTTAACACGCCGAAAACTTTTGGCATTATGCAAGGAATTAAATGAATATATGTTATTGCCTCAATATTCCCCTCATTTGAAAATCACTGAAGACGATACTAATTATCATGTTATTTTTAATCAAGATAAGATGAGTTTTCTTAAAAATGATACGCGAATCTTGCCCATTCGAAATGTGACTTCAGAAAGCTTGGCTGAATGGTTTATTAACCAATTGATTGTGGATCCAGACGAAATTAAAGAAAGGCAAATTGAAGCGATTAAAATCATGATTTCCATTACCGTTGGGCAACATGCTTCTTCAACTTGGAAGAGGGATGAAAATGAATAAAGTATTAGTGATCACAGGTGCAAGCTCAGGGATTGGAAAATCCACAGCTGGTTTTTTTCTTAATAATGGTTGGAAAGTGATTAATATTTCAAGACATCCTTGTGAGATTGAAACGGTTGAAAATTTCAAAATTGATTTTTCAGATCCAAAATGGAAAGATCTCGAAGGTGAAAATATTCTAGGTTTTCTAAAAAATTCGGAAATGATTTGCATCGTTCATAATGCTGCACTTTATGCTAAAGATAGTGTTGAAGATTTAGACGAAATTGAATTTAGGAAAATCCTAGAAGTCAATTGTGTGGCACCCATGATGCTAAATGCTTTGTTGATTCCACAGATGAAAGCCGGCTCCTCGATTCTCTATATTGGCTCGACTTTATCGGAGAAAGCCATTTCTGGGAATGCTTCTTATGTGGTTTCCAAGCATGCCTCTGTTGGAATGATGCGGTCGACTTGTCAAGATTTAGTGGATAAAGCCATTCATAGCGCTTGTATTTGTCCCGGATTTACAGAAACCGAGATGCTGAAAAAACATTTGAAGAATGATTCTGCTATACTCAATGCAATTAAAGAACGTGTCGGCGCTCGGCGTCTCATTGACCCAGGCGAAATAGCTTCCTTGGTTTTTTATGCAGCCAATAATCCCGTGATTAATGGGTCTGTGTTACATGCCAATTTAGGGCAGATTGAGCGATAGTCCTTAATCTCGAAATTGCTCTTTTGCCTTAATACTTTGTTGTGGTCTTTTCTCAAATCCTCATGTATTATTTCATACATTCTGGTTTTCGAAAATCCCACGCCGCGTCTTAAGTCAAAATAGCTAATTTCTAGAGGCGCTCTTAATTTTTCGGTGGAAATTCATGTCTCATTTTAAACAGCGATTGGAGCTTTTGGCCGATCGATCATTTTGTTGCTTTGTAATTAGCGTTTTCTTTGCTTCATTCGCTAATGGATTAGGCTATATTGTAACCGCTTGGTTGGTTTTACAGAATGACCCCTCTCATCTCGCTAATTCTATTATTCCAGTAACTATCTTAATGATTTGTTTTTGGTTGCCAGGAACTTTTTTAGGTCCATTTATGGGTGTCTTTGTCGACCGGCATCCTAGAAAAAAGGTGATCGTTTTCTCCAATTTAATACGTGCCCTACTGTGGCTGGGTTTTGGCTGTTATTTCTTTTTTTCCATGAGCAATTTCTTAATCTACCTACTAGAAGTCCTGATGGGAATTAGTTTGAGTTTATATATGCCAGCTGCAATGGCCTTTGTTCGAGATGTGGTAGAGGAAGATAAATTATTGTATGCCAATTCTACTATTGATATGGTTTATGAATCTGGAAATGTAATTGGGATGGGTTTTGCAGGTCTATTGATGATGTTAGTGTCGAGTGCTGGAACCATTGTGTTGAACGGAGTTTGTTATTTAATCGCAACGATGGCCATGATTTTAGTTAAGAAAGAATCGAAATTAAAATCAACTGCTGAGGTATCGATTAGAGCCATTTTGAAAGAATTATTTGAAGGATTAGACTATTTGTTTAGTCAGAGGCCACTATTTGTTATCTACACCCTACAATTACTTATATTTGTTCAGTTGATGACAACCCCCATATTAATAGTCCCATTTGCCAATTCAATATTACATGCGAATGTAGCACAATTCGGTGAAATTGAAGCTGGTATGTCAGTGGGAATCGTATTGGGTGGAATGATTATTCCTTGGGTGGCTGATAAGTTTAATTTTAACCGATTAATTTATGCGGGGGTTCTTATTTCAGGCGCTACATTTATTATCTTTGCCTACAATCGAAATATTAACGTGGCGATATTTTTATATTTTATTCTGGGCCTCTGTTTTTCTCTTTGGTCTTTGGTGGTGACTGAAGCTCAAAATATCACGGATAATGCTTATCAGGGTCGTGTGCAATCGAGTTTTAATAGTCTTTCTGGAATAATGATTTTAGTGGTTTATATTATGGTGAATGTAAGTGGCCATTATTTTAATTTGCAAAGTCTATATTATTTTGAGGTGGTTTTGTCATTGATGGCATTGGCTTTGGT
>CAIQCE010000006.1 GCA_903870185.1 uncultured Gammaproteobacteria bacterium | reverse complement strand
TGCCGAATATATGAACGCAGTCACTTCTCTTATCGGTCAACACAAAAAAATCCTTCTCAAAACGGATGAGTCCATATATGGCCCGCGCTACGCTTGGGGCCAACCTACATTGGGATCAACCCACAAAAATACTCACATTTAAATCTATGAGGGTCTCAATCCCACTGCAGGAACCTCTGAAAGAACTTCTGGTTGAGGCACATGCTGCTTAGATGGACCTGAAGGCGAAGAGACGCTTCTTCCCCTGCTTAAGCAAGTCACCTCGGCGGAGGGCGCCGGTGCCATTGGAGGTAGATTTACACCTCCTCTGAGCGTAGCATCCGCTATCCCTCTCCCACTCATGCTGCCTGTATTTTGTGGAAGATCTCCACTATGAGCCCTACCTCTTACAGTTGAACCTGGTAGCTTCTCAGGCACCGTTGCTGCATCAGGTGTACTTCTTCTCGCAGCAGTGGAAACCATAAGTTTGCTTCCAGGCCTAAATTCAGGAGATTCTGCTAAATCACCAGCACCACCCATTACTAAACCTTCATCTAAACTCAGGGGAACTCCAGGAGCAGCCTGTCCAGAAACCTGTGTCTGTACTAAACTGGATGGATCACCCAACGGCAGACCAGTTTCACCCCCAGCAGTACCTTCTGATGTTCGAGAAATAGATGCAGGCTCACTACCATCTAAAACCATTCTCACTTGCGAATCAGCCAGAGACCCAGGATCTGAACCTAATCGACTTGCTGTCAATGCAGCCAAAGGCACTAATACTACTGGTGCAGGGGCTTGAGCTGAAACAGGAGGCACCGCTTCCACTTGCAGCTTATTTTCCTCTCCTAAAGCTCTTCGAATACGAGCATCAGCAGTGTGACGTGCATTCAACATGACTTCCGCCGAAATGACACCTACAGCGAGAGCGGTAACAATAATACCGGTTGAAGCTGGCCCACTTAAGCCTAGGGATGCAACTGTTCCAACGACAGCAGGAATCGCTCCAAAACCGCCGGTCAAAACAATCGCCATGATCGCAACCGCCAGCACTAAAGCAGCAAACAGTGCAGCATAGGGATTTTGTGCGACCCAGTTCCAAATCCGCTTACCCAAATAGCTCATCCAATGACCGCGAGCTCTATCATGTTCAGCTGACATTTTGTTTATAGAATCAATATTGTCCTTCATCTCTGCAGGCAAATGACCTGTTTGCTTCTGATCATAAGGAAGGGTGATAGATGACAATACTTCTGCTAAATCACTGCTTTGTCGGCCTAGTACACGCTTGCCTCGAATCTCGGTCTTTTGTTTAATTGCATCGATCCGCTTCATCACTAAATTATAAGCCTGTTGATACTGAGCAGCAGGCACTTTTTTCAAGCCATTTAGCAATTCTAAAATCTCATAAGCGTAACGAATATTTCTTTCACCACGCTGCATTAAACTAAGCTTTGCATCAGGCAATTCAAAATCTTCAGGCTTATAAGGTGCTTTAATGCCTTTTCCAGCCAAATAATCGTGAAGGCTTTTTTCTATCCTTAAGGATAGTTCCTGGCGTGCTTTTTGATAAAATACATAATCAGGTGAACCTTGATCAGCACCCCAATACTTGATTAAAGGTAAAAGACCAATCAAACTCATTCCTGAAAAAATTTCCTGAGATTCTTCTGGAGAGCGAATAGATAATATAGCTCTAAGTGTATTTAAATAAATAGCTGGCTCTAAAGTCTTATCACTGCTCCAACGCATTATTAAAGACTTAATATCTATGAACTTCATATCCCCAGGCTGGAAAATTAACCGATATTCTACAGGCCGCAAAACTTTTGAAAGTAATATTATTTTTTGATCTATTTCTACAGCATTTTTAGAATTAAATATTCGCGAAGCTAAGAGTATTGGGATGACATATTGAAATCTTCCATACAGTCGGGTACGGATAGTGGTTTTAGCTTCTTGTATAGGATTAGAATCTTTCACATCAGGTTCAATATTTCTTAATATTTGAGCTAGCTTTTCAACGATTCCAAAATGGCCCGGTTCCGGTTCAGTGACGCATTTCTCCACGGAATTCAAGATATGTGCCGCACAAAACTCACCCGCTAATCCATATACTGAATCGCCTAGTAAATTCCCCGCAAGAGTATTAGGGGGTCTAACAGCTGAACTCACGGCCATATTCAATGAAGTCAGTATCTCAGCGACCACACGAGCTTCAGTATAAGGACGGCCATCTTTACGTGGGTAATTATCCTTAGCTCTCACTACCAGTTCCTGACTCAGCTTAGAATTATTAACTAAAATATAATCAAGGTAGAGTGTGCCTAAATTAATGGCCTTTGCAAACCATTTAGCTAAACGCCCTTCCAATTCCTCACGAGATTCAACTCCTTCAAACACTTGACCCAATTGCTGATAATGCTCTATCAATAAGGCAGGCATTACCTTATTAGTGGCATCAGAATCTTTAAGATGACTTACTGCTAATTTATGTTGTTCGGGAAATCGTTTTGCAGGGGTGCCCCCCTTAATTTGCAGCTGCGACCTTGCGAGTTCAACAACACCCTCCTTCGCATCATAAAGTCGCCCATGGCGGTTAAATAATCGCTCTAACCCACCATCAGCTGCAACTTTTTTAGTTGATATAGCCCAATCCACATACTCACCCATCGCGGCTGTTTGAGGACTGCAAAGAGAAGCGACCAAGCCTTTAAGCCGGTCAAGGGTAAAATCTCCCTCAGGGAAAAGCTCCCGCTCGCGAGCCATATATCGGCAAATGACTTCACTAATCTTAGGCTTTTGTTCTTCAATAGAAAATTTCTGCGCAGAAAAATGCTCATCGATCGCTCTATCGATCAAATCGGTCTCTAATTTAGTTAGTACAGCTGGCATTTCAGCTCTCCTCTCTTATTTCTGCAAGGCATAAAATCAGCCCAAGTATAGCAGATCTTTGAATAATTACCGCCCCGTAGGCCCTACTGGGGACAAATCGGCCTCGTCACTCATATCATCTTCAACCCCACCCCCATCAACTTCTGTAAATAAGCCAGAGGCGGAATCATGGGCTATCAAATGGGGGGCAGGTTGAAAAGCACGTAATGAAGTTGAAACGGTCGGCTTAGCCCCTATCGCTATAGGATCTTCCAATATGACTTGGGTTTGGCTAAAAACCTGGGCGACTGTTGGGTAGCGTTTAAATAACTCAATTCCCACCACTATAATCAAAGCCACCCCTACCAGCAAGGTTAATAGGCTAATGACCATATCTGGTGGGATAAAGCTGAAGGCAGGATCCAGTAAATTAAAGCCACCGGTTAGACCGACTGCAACCAAAGTTAAAACTGCCCCGAAGGATAGGACAATGGTTTTCTCAATATTCTGGGCAACCCAATTTTTCACGCGTTTGCGCATATTCACTTGGTTGGCTTCTTCTTGAGATGAACTCAGATTCTCAATATAAGGCTTGAGCTCATCACCTATTAGGCTGAACATGTGTTCTGTATTGCATTGAGCCGGATTGGCCTCTATACAATCCAAACTTTTAGCCAAGCGACTGCTTTGGCTTTTGCCCCTAAGGCCCCAACGTTCACCGCGCTTTTCTGCTTCCCACTTAAGACGAGCGACTCGCGTCATTGCACTATTAAATAATTGCTGATGGTTTTCTTTACTATAAGGCACCGTATGGCAATATTGCTCAACAGCATTCATCAACAACCAAATTTCACAAGCAGCGGACACATTACGCTCAGCCATATATTCCTGTGGGATCTTGAAACCACCTCCCAAAGCGAAATCTATATTTCTGTGCCTTAAATATTTTTCAACCTGATGCTTAATGTAATGAGCATATAACCACCAAGCCTGCTTAAGCGGCTCTTCTTCAGAAGGCTTTGAAAGTAACTCGATGGTTATTTTCTCAGGCTTTTGAGAATCCTTATCATTGAAAAGGAATGAGATATCGACAGTATCCATCACTCGAACTAGCATTTTAGAAAATTGAGCGGCATCTCTAGGATCAAGAATCTTAGCGGAAAATTCAGCAATATCACTCATTTTAGAATGATTCTGAGTCAAAATTTCAACGAATGCTGTTGAATCTTCGAAATTGGAAACTCGGATCAAAGCTTGAAGTTGAGCATCCTTTTCCTGATCTTCATGACGGCTAGCAATATCTTCATTGATTGCTAATTCACGCTGATAAAGTTCCCGACAACTCTGGCCTGGGCTGTCCCAAAGAGCAATCTCAGATTTTGAAAATTCAAAGTGTTGTCGACTTAATACATCCAAACAATCATAAGGAGATTGATCACTCTCTCGGGGGAGATGATAAGCGTAAGCCCCCACCCTAAAAGCTTCTTTGATATAGTGCTTCACTGGCGCTGGTAATTCTTCAGAATCTAAAATGCCTGAGTCCTCTAAAATCTTCCAATAAAAAGATTCAGCGAACCAGGACAGCATTACTCTATGAGAAGTATCCTTTTTGACTTTTGGATTTTCAAGAAGCATCTGGAAATAATCATCAAGCGCATGTGAATCATATAAATATTCCACATATAAGTTCACTCGATTTAATGCCCTTGAAACCCAAAGAGCGACACCTTTAGCCGAGACTGGGATAACTTCTAAACTCTCATCACCTCTTGAAACTCGATAGTGATTAAGAACAACCACTGGATCAAAGTGCTCACTTAAAAAATCAAGGACTGGGATTTCAGTTATTTTTCCATCGACCCACTTAATCTTCGCTGGAAATTCTTTCACAAATTGATTTAAAGTATTGTCTCGAATCAATGCATCTAGATCAAAATCTTCATTACCATATCTTTTAGCATTTAAAACAAATCGGCTGATGGAAACCCTATCTAACGCAGGCCATAATTTAGTTTTAATCATATCTCTCCCAGCCAACAGAAATTCTAAATATTGACGAGTAAATCTCTTTTTCATATCCAATGGAAGCCAATCAAAACTGGGGGACTTCATAAGAGCCATTTTCTGGAGAAATCGAAGATCAGCCTCCTCTAGTATGTCTTTCACTGAATCAGCATCAGCACCTTTTCCTGCTTCTGAATTAATCTTCCAATCCCAGAGACAGAGATTAATATATTCTTGATCAGAGCAACCTCCTCTTTCACCATGTGAAAATATTTTGTACTGATCGATCAGAGCTTCTATAGCAGAAAAGGGTGAATCGGATTCTTGAAAAACAGAATCTTTATTGAAGTTTGTAAATAAATTTTTAATAAGCTCTTTATCAGGCCTCCTTGAAAAATCTTTATCAACCCAAAATTGATAAAAAGCCTGAGTAAAACCATACAGAGCTTCCTGTCTAGTTTTATCTTTGTAATTTTCCAAAATCCAATTCTCAAGCGAGCCTGTTTTCTCTAAATATTTCACATAAAGCAATATGACTTTAATAAAAGAAGAGGCAAGTGAAAGATAAAGGGCTGAGCGTTTTTTATCATTCGCCATCGCCACTAAAGCATCTATTTTTCTCTGAGATGCAAAGGAATTCAAAAAAGGGGGGATTAGGATATCATCTATTTTAATACCATTAAATTTAAGAGAATCTCTAAAATCCTCAGTTAAAGATGCCACGACATCCCCCTTAGAAGACTCCGTTAATTCATCTAACTTCTCTAAAAATTCATCTGATAATTTTTCTTTGAGCTGATGAGAGGCCTCAGCTATCTTTAGCTCTGACTCTCTTTTAGCTTTCAAGTATAATTCTTCAAGAGAAGATCTCTCATCATCTTCAACCCCCCCCTGAATCAATTTAAAATTTCCAACAGGAATAGAAAGTTGAGGTATAAGTCCTGTACCAGATGTAAGTTCTCTTGACTTTAGCGTATCACTTTCAGATTCTAATTTTGGAATGATGCCGGATTTTAACTTTCTTAATTCAGAATCTACCAAGCTTCGGTATTGAGGATTAGAAGCAGCAAAATGTATTACTGAGTTCATGTTGAGTTCATCCTCAACAGTGAAATTTATAGTAGCTATAAAAAAAGCCTTAGGATTTTCACTCTTTTCGTCAGGCTTTAGGACAAACATTCGTGTGGCTTTGTAAACTGTGCGCTCACCTATCCCATATCGAGCATCAGCAGGAAAAGTCTCTGCCACTAAGTCATATTGTAAAACAGTCGAAAATCCCCAATATAAATTCAAGGCATTGGGTTTACTGAAATCATCAAAGATTTGATCTGCACGTAATGCGAGCTGAGTTTCTATCGCTTCATCGACACTCTCTAAGGGCTCAATAGCAGGGATCAGAAGGCGATAATAAGCCAAACCGAGCATAGACCCAGTGCTCATCGAAACTTCAAAAGGGGTTGTTTCCCTCATAGACCCTATACCCAGTTTTATCGCTAATTCTAGTAGTTTACTGGAGCTGACTTAAGGTTTTATTAAGAACATCACCGCCGAATCTTAAAAAAATCTCGAAGCATCTGGCCAGATATTTCGGCCAAAGGGCCTTGATAAGAATGAATTTGATAATTAGGATCAAAATCAGTCGATTTAGAATCGGCTGCTGCATACACTAAACGCTGAACTCGAGCATGCTGCAGGGCCCCTAAACACATCGCACAAGGCTGCAACGTAACGTAGAGCGTTGTATTAGGTAAACGGTAATTATTAAGCTGTAAAGCACCATCGCGTAATGCAACAATTTCCGCATGAAGCGTCGGGTCGCAGCCGCTGATGGGGTGATTCCAGCCCTCACCGATAATTTGATTTTCATAGACTAAAACAGCCCCAACAGGAACTTCACCTAAGGTTTGAGCTTTTAAGGCTAATTCCAAAGCCCGTTGCATAAATTGAAGATCGAATTCTGAATGGAAATCAGAATGGGTCATTATTCCCACTCTATCGTCGCCGGGGGCTTGCCTGAGATATCGTACACAACCCTTGATATCTTCTTGATTTCATTCATGATTCTCTCACTTACCTTCGCTAAAAAAGCATAGGGTAATTCGGCCCAATGAGCTGTCATGAAGTCTACAGTTTCCACGGCCCGAAGGGCAATCACATACTCATAACATCGAGCATCTCCTTTCACTCCGACCGACTTCACAGGTAAGAATACAGCAAAGGCCTGGCTGACAGAGTGATAAAGATTTGCCGCCCTAAGTTCTTCAATAAAAATAGCATCAGCCTGCTGTAAGAGTGGAATAAATTCTTCTCGAATTTCTCCTAATATTCGAACCCCAAGACCAGGACCTGGAAATGGATGTCGATACAATAAACTTTCTGGTAGTCCTAGTTCTAAACCGAGTTGACGCACCTCATCCTTGAACAATTCTTTCAAAGGTTCGATTAATTTAAATTTCAGATCATCGGGTAATCCACCCACATTGTGATGCGATTTTATGACTTGCGCTTTTTTAAATTGTTTTCCTGCAGATTCTATAATATCAGGGTAAATAGTGCCCTGAGCTAAAAATTTCACTTCCGTTAATTTCTTAGATTCTCTCTCAAAAACACGGATAAATTGTTCACCAATGATTTTGCGCTTTTCTTCAGGATCACTAACGCCTTTTAATGCCGAAAAAAATTCAGATTGAGCATTGACACGAATCACCTTCACACCGAGATGAGTAGCAAAGAGCTTCATCACTTGATCGCCTTCATCGAGCCTTAATAAGCCTGTATCGACAAACACGCAAGTCAGTTGATCTCCAATAGCTTGATGCAATAATGCTGCTACCACAGAAGAATCTAC
>CAIQCE010000005.1 GCA_903870185.1 uncultured Gammaproteobacteria bacterium | reverse complement strand
TGGATTCAACTAGGTGGGAAGGAGCTTAAGTTAGTGCCCTGTGTGAATACATCTTCAATTTGGGTCGATCAATTAGCCTTTATCATTAAAAAAGGCAGCTGATTAGCTGCCTTTTTAAAAACTGAAAGTGAAATTATTTGCTTTCAGTTGTTGATGTAGAAGGCAATTCTGAAGCAGTAGTAGTGCTAGTGCTTGCAGCAGGCGTTGTAGCATCAGCAGTTGTGCTTGCTTCTGGAGTCGCTGTTGCATCTGTAGCTGGAACTGTCGTCGAGCTAGCTTCTGGCGCCATTGGAGCAGGAGCGGCTTCAGTTGCTGGAGCTGTAGCTTCAGTAGCTGGTGCTGCAGGAGCTGGCAAAGTTTCTGGTACTGGTGCTGGAGCAGGAGCTGCTTCAGGAGCCATCGCTGAGACAGGCGCCGTTGATTCAGTCGACTCGCTAGTTTGATCTCGGTTACAACCAGCTATTGCAATGCTAGCAGCAGCCAAAGAAATTAATAATAAACGCATGAATTATCCTCCTGTTAAATAAGAGCGGTGATTATGCATGAGCTATGTTGAAAGTTCAAGTTGGTACTAGGGCCTGATTTTCTTGAGTTTCGGGTGATTTTTCTTCGATTTTCTAGGAATAAGGTGCCAGGCGCCTTAATTCACATTAGAGGCAGGTTCTAGTAGTGTTGGTCCATAAGGTGCTATTGACATGATATTGTAATCATGTACCATTACATGAGGAGATCATTGAATGACTAAAAAATCAGATTGGCAATTGGCCATTAAGACGCTGAAGCAGGCTACGCATGATCAAAAGCTACCTGAACTTTTAGAAATCTTGCTCACTTCAGAGGAAAAAGAGTTATTGCCGACACGATTAGAGTTAATGCATGAGCTTTTGAATGAGAAAAAAACTCAGCGTGAAATTGCGGCTGATTTAGGAATCAGCATAGCCAAAATCACGCGAGGTTCTAATAATTTAAAGCAGTTAAGCCCTGAATGGCGTGCTTATTTGAAAAAAATCTTAGCTTCTATTTATTAAAATTAGGAAAATCTATGCAGCCCATTGTTCAATATTTACGAGCAAAAATCCGATCGAACCCTGTTGGGCTTTATGTATTATTTTATACAGAGATGTGGGAGTGTTTTGGTCGTTTTGGGATTATCTCTCTTTTGGTTTTGTATTTGACTCATAGTTTCAAGTTAAGTGATAGCTATGCATTTTCTATTTACAGTGGTTTTTTAGCATTGATCTATGTAACCCCTATTATTTGTGGACAGATTGCAGATCGTTTTTTAGGGTTGAAGCATGCCGTCATTTTGGGTGGATTCATGATGATTATTGGCAATTTGTTAATGGTTATCGAGGTTCCTTCTATGGTCTATTTAGGTTTGTCGATCGTGGCAGTGGGCAGTGGATTTTTTCTTCCCAGTATCGTGCCGCTAGTTGGAAATTTATATCACGTCGATGATCGACGTCGTGATGCTGGGTTTACTCTATACTATATCGGTAAAAATATTGGAGCATTACTCGCGCCTATACTCTGTGGAATAGTGGCAGTTTGCTATGGCTACCATTATGCATTTATTCTTAGCGCCATCGGCATGATGACAGGGATGGTGATTTTTATTCGTGGTCATAAGCATCTTCGTTTAAGCGCTATGCAAAATGAAATTGAGTACTCTACTGAACATAAATATCATAAGAAAAGTAAAAAAGGACATTTGTTGAGCTATGTGATGGCTTTAGCCCTGATTCCAGTGACTCAATTAATTTTGGTTAAGGAGATCGATGGATATTTATTATTAGGTGCTGGAATCTTAGTGGTCATTTTATTGTCTTATTTAGCATTGAGCCATTCACGTGTCGATCGAAGTCGTATTGCAATGATCAGCTTGATGATGGTTTTTGTGATGGGATTTGGAGCATTTTTGAATCAAGGTGGTACCACCTTGAATTTATTTATTGAACGAATTATCGATAGAAATGTTTTAGGTTTTAATCTTCCCACTACATTTTTTTATACGCTGGATCCTGTTTTTATGATTATCTTGGGCCCTTTTATAGCGGCCCTCTGGATGAAGCTGGCTCAGAAAAATAAGGAACCTTCAGAGCCAACTAAGTTTTCCTTCGCGATGATATTTTTAGCGATGGGGTTTGGAGTTTTTGTGTTGGCTGCCTTGCAAGGGGTGAAAGTAGGCCATGCTTCCCCTTTGTATATTGTTCTGGCTTATTTTTTATTTCCTTTGGCCGAGCTTTTAATTATGCCGATTGGCCTGTCACTGGTGACCAAATTAGCTCCTAAGGACATGGAGGCTTCTTTAGTGGGTGTTTGGATGCTGGCGAATGCAGGTGCCAGTTATATGACGGGGATTATTTCAAAATGGGGTGAGATTAATTTTTCATATCAGAATGTTGAGGGTTTGAAACAAGCGTCTGAAATTTACAGCAGGGATTTTGGTCTTTCAGCTATTTCCTTGATTCTAATTGCACTTGTTCTGATTTTAGCTGTAAGGGCGCTTTATATTCGTTGGATTCATGAGTAAAATCGTATGGATTTTTTCTTGGCCGTTTGCTATTATCTTTTAGATCAATAAGGGATTTATTGTTAGATAAGGATATCAAATGAAGCTTAGTCTTAAATTGTTCATATCAGCCTTTGTTTTTCTTTACGCGTCATCGCCTTAGGCCTTTTCCTCGACTCAAGGAGTTTCATTTTCATATTCGGGTGATTGGTTAAAATTGAGTTCTCCTCATGGAACGAAGGGCTATAAACTAAGCTATCAAATTGAGCCTAAGAGTTTCTCCTGGTCTCGAGATCGTGTTTCTGTTTATTTTGAAGCAAACTATGCGCACTGGCATACCAATTTTTTCTCTACAAGTAGAAATTATGATGCAGTGGGCCTGGCGCCTTTTTTGCGTTTGAGTCCAGTTTCTTTTGCGGAATTTAAGCCGTATTTTGAGTTGAGTGTAGGGGCTGTTTTGGGTTCTTCTGATCATTTCGGTAAAAATGATCTGGGGTCCAATCTTAATTTTCAAGATACCATTGGTATAGGTGCAATTTTGGGTAAACAGCAGCGATTTTTTGCCGCTGCACGATTTTTTCACTATTCAAATGCAGGCTTAGCTCCTCCCAATACTGGAATTACAATACCTTTTCTGGTGACTGTAGGTTATTTATTCTAAAAAATGGATTTTTTAAATTGGAATTAAGGTAT
>CAIQCE010000004.1 GCA_903870185.1 uncultured Gammaproteobacteria bacterium | reverse complement strand
CTTTGAAAAAATCCTCTTCACTCATCGAAGGAATCAATCCCTGTTGTGTCGCTAATTTTTGATAACGAGAGACCCAAGCACGAACCTTTGATTCTGGCCAATCAATATAACAATCTTTTAATAGGGAAACCAAATCATAAGTCACAGGCCCCCATACAGCATCTTGAAAATCTAAAACACCTATGGCCTTGGAATCCACCATCATTAAATTACGGGAATGATAATCTCGGTGCACACACACTTGTGGTTGAGTCGAAGCGGACTCAATTAAATGCTCATAAGTTTCTGCCAATTGCCGTTGCTCAATATCACTCAGCTCAAGACCTAAATGCTTTTGGCAAAACCATTCTTCAAATAATTTTATTTCATTCAATAACAGATTTCGATCGTAGGGAGGTAACTCATAACCTTTGATGGCTTGGCACGTTTGCAATTGCAGCAATACTTGGATAGCTTCTGGATATAGCACCTCGACAGTATCTGCATTCAGGACTTGAGAGAACAATACATCCCCCAAATCGCCCAATAATAAATAACCTTGATCCCAATCAATTTCATGAACAAGAGGAACGGTTAAACCAAGCTCATTAAAAGACTCGGCAATTTTCACGAAGGCTTTAAAGTTATCGTGTTTGGCTTGGGAAGCATCCATGACGATATAGGATTGCCCTGCTTGATGCGCTCGATAATAGCGCCTCAAACTGGCATCCCCTGCCAATGGGCTAATGTGTGGTGAACCCTTAAGGGCCGCCCTCACCCAAGCTTCCAAATTCTGATCAATACTCATCTTAGTCTTTTAACTCATCCTGTTTAATAAATCTAGACTCTCTGTTAACATTCTGCATTGCTCCAAACCCAGCAGGAACAGCGGTGAAAGTTCAAAGATTACCCCCAAATGTGACTCGATGGCTACCCACCTTGCTTTTTAGCCTCTGTCTTTTCGCCCCTACACTGAGGGCTCAAACTGCATACCCCTGCCAACCACCGACTAAATCCAGTAAGAACCCCGCACCGACTCAATCTACTATTGCTAAAAAATTAGGCTGGGTTAGAACAGATGACCCAGCCAACCTTTGCTCAGGTTATTTTGCAGAACCCATCGAATTAGTTCAAAAGCCACTGCCGGGAGATATTCAGGGTCAAACTACGCGAATCAGCGCTACCGGGGTCAGCCAACTGAAAGTAGATGGAAAATCCATTTTAGAGGGTAGCGTCATAGTCAAGCAACCAGGTCGTATCATCAAAGCCGATAAAGCCTTTATTTATCGCAATCAAAAAACTGGACGAATTGATAAAATTGAGTTGGCTGGCGGAGTCCAGCTTGAGGAGCATGGCGAACGAATTATAGGGCAACATGCCTCCATCGATCTCCTCAATAAAACCTATGCCATTGATAATGTCTTGTATCATTTAGAGCAACAGCAAAATCAGGCAAAACTTTCCAGCTGGGGAACCGCTGATCAAAGCACACAGGGTTCAGATGGAATTATCAGACTTCATAAGGCCACTTACTCCAATGCCTCGCCTGAAACTCCAGCCTGGATCATTAAAGCAAAGACTATCAAGCTTGATCGAAAAGAAGGCTGGGGAACAAGCTATCATACTACACTGAAATTTTTTCATGTCCCTATACTGTATTTTCCCTATTATAACTTTCCAATCGATGCTCGGCGAAAATCAGGCTTGTTAACTCCTGCCCCTGGGCATTCTAAACAAGATGGATATACATTAACCCAACCTATCTATTGGAATATCGCCCCTAATTATGATTTTCTATTGACCCCTAAATGGATATCAACTCGTGGCATTCAATTGAATAATCTATTTCGATATCTAGACCCCTTTGGGCAGGGCTCAATTTATATGAGCGAGCTCCCTAATGACCAAAAATTTAGCGAATTTAAAAATAATATTCTAACAACCTACCCTAACAACTCCACTTACCAGCCCTATCTTAACCGACTAAATAAAGACTCTAACAATCGGGGATTCTTATCATTACAGGATAATACTCGCTGGAATGAAGAATGGAGCAGCAATCTTAATATCAATTATGTAACAGATGATTATTATTTCCAGGATTTCAACAATAAATATTCTCCTGGAAACGGGGCTTTTAACAACTCATTATCGAATCAATTACTCAATCAATATGATTTACATTATAGCGGGGAACATTGGGATTTTACGACTTTAATACAAGCTTACCAAAGTCTTCATCCAATCAATCAGCCCTTCAACAATGATCAGTATCAACGATTACCTGAATTTGACCTTAATGGACAATATCCTGATGAATGGGCAGGCCTGGGCTTTACCGCCAGCGCTCAATTGGTTAACTTTGGATATCAAAACAGCTTTAATTCGGGACAGCCGACAGGTCAACGCCTCCACTTAAGGCCTGGGATCAACTTACCTTTGAACTGGGCTTCCGGCTACCTAACGCCAGAATTCTTATTGGATGCATCCAGCTATAATGTACAACATCTCATTATCAATCAAACAGTCACTAGAGATCGTGAAATACCGATTTTTGATTTAAATGGTGGGCTTTATTTTGATCGATTTTTTAAGATGGGCTCGCATGGCTATCAGCAAACCTTAGAGCCAAGCATTTACTATCTCTATGTACCCTACGAGAATCAGGACCAATTCCCCATTTACGATACGCAGCTACAGCCTTTCACGGCCTCACAATTGTTCTCCCCCAATGCATTCACAGGATTTGATCGCATTCAAAATGCCAATCAAATGAGCTTTGCTCTTAATAGCCGAATACTGGATTCTGAGACTAGCCAACAGAAATTAAGCACCTCGATTGGATTTATCAATTATTTCACCCCACGAAAAGTCTGTTTATCGACGACCCCTTGCGCTCCAGACTCCAGCACTATTTCACCGATAGTCGGCCAAATCACCTACAACCCCTTCGCCCACTGGTCGACCTCAACCAGCCTCGCCTGGGACCCGAATTCCAAGCAGGCTAATAATGGGGGTTTTGGCTTTAACTACACGGGAGACACCCATGAAGCCATTGGTATTGGATACCAATACGTCCGAGGAACCAATGGAAACAGCAATTCCAGTATAGTTCAGTCTGGAATTCAATGGCCCTTAAGTTATCGCTGGAGTACAGTGGGCTATATGAATTATAATCTCACGCAGCATTATCCCCAGACTTATTATGCTGGTCTTCAATATAGAAGCTGTGGGTGGTCACTAAACTTCGTTTCAACTCGCAACTATTTGGGGACTTTGATCAGCGGCAAACAATATGATACATCCTATGGACTTCAATTATCGTTGACTGGCCTAGGATCTTTTGGGGGTGGGAATAATTTTAATTCAAATTTCGAAAATAATTTCATGGGTTATCAAAATAATTTTTAAGAGGGTCTTATGTTAAAAAAATCATGGTCATCAATCATTTTCGGCTTATTACTGAGCTCCATCAGTTTTTCATCAACGGCTGAAACTTTGGATAAAATTGCAGCGATTGTTAATAATGAAATTATTAGCCAATCCCAACTTAATTTGGCGATCAAGCAAGCTGAACAAAAAAATCAAAGTTCACAAAGTGCCGCCCCGACGCAAGCTGTGATCAAAACTAAAACGCTTAATGATTTAATTGATCAATCATTATTATTACAGCTCGCTAAGAACATGAATATTACCGTTCCAGATTCTGAAGTTGATCAAACTGTTAAAAACATTGCCGCGCAAAATAACTTAAGCTTGCCTGAAATGAATTCCAAACTTAAAGCTGACATGGGCATTTCTCTTAAAGATTTCAAAGCTCACATCGAAAAACAAATGCTTATTGCTAGAGTGGAACAACAAACTATTGGCTCTACTCTCACCGTTTCTGATGCAGAAGTCGCCCAAGCCATGAAAAAAGTACAAGCTAATACACAAGACAATGAATATTTGCTATCCGATATATTAATCCCACTGCCTGATAACCCAACCCCCATTCAAACCAAAAATGCTGAAACTCGAGCCAATCAAGTGATCGATACTTTAAAGTCTGGAAAAACTTTTGAGCAAGTAGCCAAACTAGAATCACAAGGCCCTGATGCACTTCAAGGTGGAAGCCTAGGATGGAGAAAATTTTCT
>CAIQCE010000003.1 GCA_903870185.1 uncultured Gammaproteobacteria bacterium | reverse complement strand
CAACCTTGCCAATGAAAAAAGCCAAGTCATTGAGATTTCTAAAATCGGCTGGAATATTTTAAATACTTCACCTGTGAAGTTTAAAAAATTATACAGTATGAAGGCGCTTCCTCTACCGAAAGCTAATGGCAATATTGATTTCCTTTGGAGGCATATTAATATCGCTGAACAGGATCGAAAATTGGTGTTAACTTGGATTCTGGACTGTTGGATACCTTGTACCCATTTCCCTATATTGGTACTGACAGGACTCCAGGGCTCAGCCAAGAGCACTACTCAAGAACTCTTAAGAAAGTTAATTGACCCAAACAGTTGCAATCTCAGAAATGCTCCTAGGCATTCAGATGATATTCCCGTTGCAGCCGCAAATAACTGGTTAGTCTCATATAATAATATCAGTAAATTAAGTCAGCAATATCAGGATGATTTATGCTGCTTATCAACAGGAGGGGGATTTGCTAAGCGAAAACTGTTTACCAACACGGAAGAAGCTTCTCTTAGTATCAAGCGCCCTGTCATTCTCAATGGTATTAATAACCCTGTGACCTCACAAGATTTGATTAGTCGAAGTTTGATTATCGATCTTCCGACGATCATTGATCGTGAGCGAAAATTGGAGTCGGAACTCCAGCAATCTTTCAAACAGGATCACCCTGAAATATTCGGTGGTTTACTGGATTTATTGGTAGAAGCAATAAGGCTAATGCCGTCGATTCAGCTGGAAGAAAAACCTCGTATGTCCGATTATGCCTTACTCGGATCGGCTCTTGAGACGATCCTTCAATGGCCACCAGGAAGCTTTATGAAAAGCCACCGAAATAATTATCAGAATAGTATGATTTCAGAGGCGGAGGACTCGCCTGTAGCAATGGCTATTATGAAATTAATTCATCACCAAAATCAATTTAAAGGTACTTTTGGGGAGTTATTTGAACTCATTAGTACACCCTACTATAAATCTGATAGTATGTTATGGCCCAATTCACCTAAAGGATTGGCGAATGTCTTAAAGCGGGAGGTCTCTGCTTTAGATATTGCAGATATTAATGTGAATTTTAGCCCTTATAGAACTCGAAATGGCTACTTAGTTACTATTACTCAAAAAGAACCTTTAGCTTCCCCAGCGTAATTTAAATGCGGCTGTTATAAGCCGCATTTATTCAAAAGAAGATCCAACACAATTCATCGATCAGCCCACCAAGCGAACGCTAACAGACTATGTTATTCACATACTGATACATTACGAACCTCCAACCAAATTCTTCATGGGTGAAGTTCGGAGTGCTGATACAATAGCCCTCAAAATGAAACTTCACAGAAATATTTGACGATAGTCCGCATAAATATTGGGCCTATGCATCTACGCACATTGTGTACATAAAGGCACAGAGCTTTAGCTAAGCTCTGAATAGAGCCCAAAGAGAAGAGGATATGATTGAGAGTATGCCTTAATACTTGGCACGCTTACTGACTACTTCAGGTTTCTCAATATATATAAATTTTACGATGATTGTAGTTATCTCTGGCTTAGCACCATGTTTAAAATTTATCTTACAAACATTTTTTACAAATGCAAAATATATTTTAATTATTCTGTTCGGCAAAACAATATTGAAAATTATTCCAACTGCTTCAAAAGAAATTAATCTATCAAGATAATTTAGAGTACAAGCAGAATCAAATCTGGCTTGATCTACCTCAAGGTCTGCTAATGTTGTTTTTCATCATGCTAATGCTTCTTTAAAATTTCATAATTTAAT
>CAIQCE010000002.1 GCA_903870185.1 uncultured Gammaproteobacteria bacterium | reverse complement strand
TGTAATAGGCGTTTCAATAATGGAACCATCCGGTTTTGCCATCAATCCTCGCATACCTGCTAACTGACGAATCTGAGCCGCCGATCCTCGAGCACCGGAATCAGACATCATAAAGATAGAGTTAAATGAACTCTGGGCAACGATTTTACCGTCTTTAGTTTTAACATTCTCGACCGCGATTTTTTCCATCATCGCTTTAGCCACTTGATCATTGGTACGAGACCAAATATCAATCGCTTTGTTATAACGTTCGCCTTGAGTTACTAAACCTGAAGAAAATTGTCGTTCAATTTCTTGCACTTCTTCTTCAGCTTTTTCAATAATCGTTTGTTTTTCTTCTGGAATAACAAGATCGTCAATACCGATGGAAACCCCTGAATAAGTTGCATAACGGAAACCGGTATACATCAAATGATCAGCAAAAATTACGGTTTCTTTCATACCCAATGTTCGATAACAAATATTCAAAAGCTTAGATACCGCTTTCTTTGTCATCGACTGATCTACTAATTTATATGGCAAGCCTTCTGGAACCACTTCCCACAATAATACGCGACCTACTGTAGTATCAACCAATCGAGTTTGAGTTTCTCTCACGCCTTGCTCATCAATCAAAGTTTCTTGAATCCGAACCTTTACACGTGCTTGTAAACTGACTTGTTGATTTTCAAACGCTCGAGTCACCTCATCAGAATCTGAGAATATCATGCCTTCACCTTTGGCATTCAATCGCTCACGCGTCATATAATACAACCCCAACACTACGTCTTGGGTAGGTACGATAATCGGCTCACCATTCGCAGGATGCAATACGTTATTCGTCGACATCATCAACGTTCGTGCTTCCAACTGGGCCTCTAAAGTTAAAGGCACGTGGACCGCCATTTGGTCACCGTCAAAGTCGGCGTTATACGCGGTACAAACTAGCGGATGCAATTGAATCGCCTTACCTTCGATCAATACCGGTTCAAATGCTTGAATACCTAATCGGTGAAGAGTCGGTGCACGGTTTAACAAGACTGGATGTTCACGAATCACTTCTTCTAAGATATCCCAGACTTCTGGAACTTCCATATCGACCATTTTCTTAGCCGCTTTAATCGTCGTTGCTAAACCACGGAATTGCAATTTACTGAAAATAAAGGGCTTGAATAATTCCAACGCCATTTTCTTCGGCAATCCACATTGATGTAATTTCAGATTAGGACCGACCACAATTACAGATCGACCTGAATAATCAACTCGCTTACCTAAAAGATTTTGTCGGAACCGACCCTGCTTACCTTTGATCATATCTGCCAAAGATTTCAATGGACGACGGTTTGATCCCAAGATCGCACGACCTCTTCGACCGTTATCCAGCAATGCGTCAACCGCTTCTTGCAACATACGTTTTTCATTACGCACGATAATATCAGGCGCATTTAGATCCAATAGTCTCTTCAATCGATTGTTACGATTGATCACTCGACGATAAAGATCGTTCAAGTCTGAAGTCGCGAATCGTCCACCGTCCAAAGGCACCAAAGGACGCAAATCAGGTGGCAATACAGGTAGCACATTCAAAATCATCCACTCAGGACGATTGCCAGATTCCAAGAAGGCAGTCAGCACTTTCAATCGTTTAGTGATTTTCTTGATCTTCGTTTCTGAAGAAGTTTGAGGCAATTCTTCTCTAAGTCGCGCTACTTCTTCTTCAAGATTAATTTGTTTCAATAATCCTTGGACGGCTTCGGCACCCATCATGGCTTCGAAATCATCACCGTATTCTTCCAAGGCATCGAGATAAGCTTCTTCAGTCAAAAGCTGCCCACGTTCCATGGGTGTCATGCCTGGCTCAACCACGACATAAGCTTCAAAATAGAGCACTCGCTCTATATCTCTTAAGGTCATATCTAAAAGCAAACCAATTCTGGAAGGCAGAGATTTCAAGAACCAAATATGAGCGACTGGGCTGGCTAATTCAATGTGACCCATACGTTCACGACGAACATTCGCCAATGTGACTTCAACACCACATTTTTCACAAATTACACCACGATGTTTCAATCGTTTATATTTACCACACAAACATTCGTAATCTTTAATAGGACCGAAAGTCATCGCACAAAACAAACCTTCACGCTCTGGTTTGAAAGTACGATAGTTAATAGTCTCAGGTTTTTTCACCTCACCATGAGACCATGAACGAATCTCATCGGGTGATGCGAGCTTAATTCGCAACCCATCAAATTCAGCAGCATTCTTGTTAGATTTAAGCTGTTTAAGCAGATCTCTCATTATGATAGCGGCCAATGCTGTTCTCCTAATCTAAAACAAATTCAAAGTTGGTGGGTATATTTCATACCCACCCTACGTAGAAACTGAATATCTCTAATCTTCCTCGAGACTGATATCGATACCCAGCGAGCGAATTTCTTTAACTAATACATTAAAGGACTCTGGCATACCGGCATCCATTCGGTGATCTCCATCAACGATGTTCTTATACATTCGAGTACGACCGTTCACGTCATCAGACTTCACAGTCAACATTTCCTGTAAGGTATAAGCAGCACCATAAGCTTCCAGTGCCCATACTTCCATTTCACCAAATCGCTGACCACCAAACTGAGCTTTACCACCCAATGGTTGCTGAGTCACCAAGCTATAAGAACCTGTGGATCGAGCATGCATCTTATCATCCACCAAGTGATTCAATTTCAGCATGTACATATAGCCGATTGTAATGGCTCGTTCAAATACCCGACCTGTTCTTCCATCAGTCAAGAAAGCCTGACCCGATTCAGGTAAATCAGCCATCTTAAGCAACTGCTTAATTTCAGCTTCAGTTGCACCATCAAATACTGGTGTTGCAATAGGCACGCCATTCGTCAGATTTTTTGCTAAGGTCATGACTTCTTCATCACTGAGTCCGTCTACATCAAATTTCTGAGATTGGCCCAACTTATAAATGGTCTTCAATTGCTTACGAATCTCAACCAAATTATTTTGTTGCTCCATCATCTTACCGATCTTCAGACCCAACCCTTTAGCAGCCCAACCCAAGTGAGTTTCCAGCACTTGTCCCACGTTCATACGTGAAGGCACACCGAGAGGATTTAAAACGATATCGACTGGAGTTCCATCTTCTAGGTAAGGCATATCTTCCACAGGAACGATGCTTGAAATAACACCCTTGTTACCGTGACGTCCCGCCATCTTATCCCCAGGCTGAATGCGACGCTTAACAGCCAGATAAACTTTAACAATCTTAATCACCCCAGGCGCTAAATCATCACCTTGAGTCAATTTTTGTTGAACCAATTTCAATTTAGTATCACGTTCAGTATGCAATTGAGTAAAGCTCTTATGAGAAGACTCTAATTGTTGCTGAGTTTTTTCATCCTTCAGACGTAATTCGAACCACTTATCATGTTCCAATTCATCCAAATAAGCAGCCGTAACTTTAGTGCCTGCTTTCAATTTCGCAGGACCACCAGAAGCTTCTTTGCCAACCATAAGCTGTTTTAATCCAGCAAATAAAGCCTCTTCACGAATTCTTAATTCATCGTTCAAGTCTTTTTTCGCTTTAGTTAATTCAGCTTTTTCAATAGCCATTGAGCGCTCATCTTTCTTTACACCTTCACGAGTAAAGACACGAACGTCGATAACAGTACCTGTCATTCCAGGAGGCACTCTCAAGGAGCTGTCTTTTACATCAGATGCTTTTTCACCAAAGATGGCTCTTAATAATTTTTCTTCAGGCGTTAATTGAGTTTCACCCTTAGGTGTTACTTTACCGACTAGAATATCACCGGTACCGACTTCAGCGCCGATATGAACAATTCCAGATTCATCCAATTTACGCAATGCGCCTTCACCCACGTTAGGAATATCAGACGTGATATCTTCAGGCCCTAATTTCGTATCTCGAGCCACACAAGTGAGCTCTTGAATATGAATGGTAGTGAATCGATCTTCTTCCACCAATCGCTCAGAAATCAGAATCGAATCCTCGAAGTTATAACCATTCCAAGGCATGAACGCCACCAACAAGTTTTGACCTAAAGCCAACTCACCCAAATCGGTGGAAGGACCATCAGCCAATACGTCGCCTTGCTGAACTTGATCGCCAACTTCCACAATAGGATGCTGGTTGATACAAGTGTTCTGGTTAGAACGAGTAAATTTAGTCAAGGTATAAACATCCACACCGATATCATCACCGATATGTTCGTCATCATTCACACGAACCACAATACGTGAAGCATCGACAGAATCGATCACCCCACCACGTTTCGCTGAAACTGTTACGCCGGAATCCACCGCCACCAAACGCTCCATTCCTGTTCCCACTAAAGGTTTTTCAGGGCGAATTGTTGGAACGGCTTGACGTTGCATGTTAGAACCCATCAATGCACGGTTCGCATCATCATGTTCCAAGAATGGAATCAAAGAAGCAGCAACCGATACGATCTGACGAGGAGAAACGTCCATCAAATTAATTTTGTCAGGCGTTGTAACTGTGAACTCACCTTTATGACGGCAAGATACTAACTCATCGGTAATCTTACCGTTCTCATCCACATTCGTGTTGGCCTGAGCAATATAAAAATTACCTTCTTCGATAGCAGAATAATATTCACACTCATCTTTTACGACACTGTCTTCAACTTTACGGAATGGACTTTCCAAGAAACCGTATTCATTGGTTCTTGCGTAAATAGAAAGCGAGTTGATCAAACCGATGTTTGGACCTTCAGGCGTTTCAATCGGACACACTCGACCGTAATGAGTCGGATGCACGTCACGCACTTCAAAGCCTGCTCGTTCACGCGTTAATCCACCAGGGCCTAAGGCTGAAACTCGACGCTTGTGAGTCACTTCAGATAAAGGATTATTTTGATCCATAAACTGTGAAAGCTGACTGGAACCGAAAAATTCTTTAACAGCTGCTGCAACCGGCTTTGCATTCACCAAGTCTTGTGGCATCAACGCTTCAATATCCGCCAAGCTTAAACGATCTTTAACCGCACGCTCGACTCGAACCAAGCCAACTCGGAATTGATTTTCAGCCATTTCACCCACGCTTCTAACGCGTCGGTTACCCAAGTGATCGATATCATCGATTTCACCTTGACCGTTACGAATATCCACCAATACTTTCAACACAGCGACGATATCTTCTTTGGACAATACGCCGGAGCCTTCAACTTCTTCACGGCCCACTCGACGATTGAATTTCATTCTTCCTACTGCTGACAAATCGTATCGATCTGAGCTGAAGAATAAACTTTCAAATAAATTCTCAGCAGCTTCCTTTGTAGGAGGCTCACCAGGACGCATAATTCTGTAAATTTCAACCAAAGCTTCTAAGCGATTAGTAGTGCCATCGATACGCAAAGTATCTGACATATAAGGACCGCATTCGATTTCATTGATATACAAAGTTCTGACGGTGTGAATTTCTAGTGCTTTGAATTTATTGATCAACTCTGGTGTAATAATCTCATTAGCATGAGCAATCACTTCACCTGTGCTTTCATCAATAACAGCTTCTGCTAGCACTTTTCCGTGAATATAAGTTTCAGGCACAGTCAGGGTTTTAATGCCTGCTTTTTCCATCAACTGCACATGTCGAGCTGAAATTCGACGATCGTGTTCAACAATGACTTTGCCTTTAGAATCCAGAATATCAGTAACTGATAATTCACCACGCAAACGGTGAGGCACTAAATCAAGAACAGTCTCATCACCATCCAAGTGGAAAATATTGTTTTCATAAAACATCTCTAGAACATTTTGAGTCGTATAATCTAAAGCACGCAAAATAACCGTTGCTGGCAATTTACGTCGACGATCGATTCGAACAAAAATACTGTCCTTCGGGTCAAATTCGAAATCCAACCAAGAACCACGGTAAGGAATAATACGAGCTGAATAAAGCAATTTGCCTGAAGAATGCGTCTTACCTCGATCATGTTCAAAAAACACGCCAGGTGATCGGTGCAACTGAGATACTACAACACGCTCAGTACCGTTAATCACCAAACTACCTGTTTCAGTCATCAATGGGATTTCACCCATATAAACTTCTTGTTCACGAATATCGCGAACGAGCTTGCTATCGGCTGGCGCATCTTTTTCATTGATCACCAATCGCATTTTAACTTTCAAAGGCGCTGCATAAGTGAGTCCGCGCAATTTGCACTCAGACACATCAAACAAAGGCTCGCCTAGGTTATAACTAATATATTCAATTTGGGCATGTCCCGAATAACTCGCAATCGGAAATACGCTTTTAAATGCGGCATGCAATCCGACGTCACGACGTTGCTCTGGAGCAATATCTGCCTGCAAGAAAGTCTCATATGAATCTAATTGGGTCGCCAATAAAAATGGAGTGACCAACACTTCTCCATCTCGTTTACCGAGACTCAATCTCACTCGCTTTCTTTCAGAAAAACCAACTTTAGCCCTGGGCTTTTGGTTCTTTGATTTAGACGTATTTCTACTCATGAGCGCCGCTCCTCACTTAGGAAAACTAATTCACTTCACAACAATTCTCGAGAGAACTGTTCCTGTTTCTATAATTATTTCTTATTACATTTACCCTTCTCCCCTTGGGAGAAAGTGATTTTAAGTCACAAAAAGGGTGGGTTACCCGCCTTTTTGTGACTTAAAATCGGATGAGGGTCACTTCAACGAAGTCACCCCCACCCGCAAGCAATGTACTAAAATTACTTAACGTCAACTTTAGCGCCAGCATCTTCAAGTTGTTTCTTGATAGTTGCTGCTTCATCTTTAGAAACACCTTCTTTAACAGTAGAAGGAGCCCCTTCAACCAAGTCTTTAGCTTCTTTCAAACCAAGACCTGTTAATCCACGAACGATTTTGATCACTTCGATTTTGTTTTCACCGAAGCTTGTCATTACAACATCAAACTCAGTTTTTTCTTCAACTGCAGCAGCAGCTGCAGCTGGAGCCGCTACTGCAACAGCAGCGGCAGCAGAAACACCGAATTTTTCTTCCATTGCTTTAACAAGGTCAACGACTTCCATAATAGTCATCGAAGAAATTGCGTCCAACATATCATCTTTAGAAATTGCCATTTTTAATCTCTCTCATTAAGTTAAAAAAAATACACTAAGCCGCTTCTTTCTTATCACGAACAGCTGCCATAACACGGGTAGCCATCGAATAAGGTTCTGCAAGCGTACGAACCAACTTGGTAATAGGTGCCGTCATGACTGACATCAACATCGAGATCGCCTCATCCTTAGAAGGTAAGCTCGCCACATCCTGCAATTTTTCAGGACCTAGCAACTGGCCGCCTAGAGCAATGCCTCTTACTTCAAAGTTAGGGTTAGTCTTGATGAAATCACGCAATAATTTAGCCGCAGCGCCAGGTTCTTCTTGAGAGAACAACATAACGATAGGGCCAACCAAAGCATCTTTCAGACAATCATAAGGAGTCTCAGCAACTGCTCTTCGAGCCAAAGTATTACGCAAAACAGTAACTGCAACACCTGCTTTTCGTGCCTTAACTCGTAACTCAGTCATTTGTGAGACAGTCGATCCACGATAATCAGCAGCAATTGCACAAACAGAATGAGAAACAATCCCACTCATTTTTGCAACGATTGCTTTTTTATCCTCTAATCTTAAAGCCACTGTCTTCCTCCTAGTTAAACATAATAGTGATTGGCTCAGCTGAACCAATAACACCGCCTGCGTAGGCCGATTTTCATCATTAAGTGCCACCCCTAAAACCACTAAAGACAACACACCTACGGTCTTCGACGATGCGCATCAAAGATGCAGCACCGTAGAATCGTTACAGTGAACCTTATCGGCTCACCTCAAATCTTATAAACTGGCGACATCCACCGGGAGCCCAGGGCCCATCGTTGATGACAACGTTAATTTCTTAAGATAAATACCTTTTGCTGTACTCGGCTTTAATTTACGCAAGTCAGCCAGCAAAGCTTCTAAGTTTTGCTTAAGTGATTCATCTGTAAAATCCATCTTACCGATGGTGCAATGTATAATGCCGTTTTTATCAGTTCGATAACGTACTTGACCAGCCTTCGCATTCTTAACAGCTGTCGCTACATCCATCGTTACCGTTCCCACTTTAGGGTTAGGCATTAATCCGCGAGGACCTAGGATTTGACCCAATTGACCGACAATTCTCATCGCGTCAGGAGTCGCAATCACGACATCGAAGTTCATCTCTCCACCTTTTACGACTTCAGCCAAATCTTCAAAACCGACTAAATCAGCACCCGCTGCTTTAGCTGCTTCAGCTTGAGCACCTTGAGCAAATACAGCCACTCGTTGAGTTTGCCCTGTACCATTAGGCAATACAGTCGCGCCGCGAACTGCTTGATCGGATTTACGTGCGTCGATCCCTAAATTAACGGCAACATCGACCCCTTCTTTAAATTTGGCAGTGGCACAATCTTTAACCAAAGCAATCGCATCCATAATAGGATACTGCTTGCCCAGCTGGATTTTTGCCTGAATCGCTTCTTTTCTTTTACTCAATTTAGGCATTTTGTACACCCTCCGAATCAATACCCATACTACGAGCTGTTCCTGCAATGGTACGAACAGCCGCTTCTAAGCTTGAAGCTGTAATATCAGGCTCTTTGATGGTGGCAATTTTAACCAATTGTTCACGAGTCAATTTACCGACTTTTTCAGTATTCGGTCGACCACTGCCGCTCTTTAAATTCAATTCTTTTTTAATCAACACAGGAACTGGAGGCGTCTTAGTAATAAAACTAAAACTACGATCCGCATAAACGGTAATAACCACTGGAGTGGGCAAACCTTTTTCTAGATTCTGAGTCTGCGCATTAAACGCCTTACAGAACTCCATAATGTTTACACCCTGTTGACCTAATGCAGGACCTACAGGTGGGCTAGGATTGGCTTCGCCCGCTTTAATCTGCAGCTTAATATAGCCGGTAATCTTTTTTGCCATTTTAACTCCTTGGGTAGTAACGCCATCGAAATGGCTCCCCTTTTGTTGACTTTAAAACAGGATCGATAACAACACCGACCCTTCCACTTTAGCCTTTCTCTACCTGACCGAACTCAAGCTCAACCGGTGTAGAACGACCAAAAATCAGTACTGATACGCGTAATCGATTTTTTTCATAATTGACGTCTTCAACAACGCCATTGAAATCTGCAAAAGGACCATCGATGACTCGAACCATTTCACCTGGCTCAAATAAAATCTTAGGACGAGGCTTATTCTCACCTTCTTCCAATCGCTGAAGAATTTTATCAGCTTCTGCATCGGTAATTGGAGCTGGTTTTTCAGCTGTACCGCCGATAAAACCTAAAACCTGGCTGACATTCTTAACCAAATGCCAAGTGAGATCATTCATTTCCATCTGCACTAATACATAACCTGGGAAAAGTTTTCGCTGGCTCTTACGTTTTTTGCCCGCTCTCATTTCAACCACTTCTTCAGTGGGCACAATGATTTCACCAAAGCTACTTTCCAAGCCTTTTTGCTCAATTTGTTGACGCATAGCCTTAACCACATGATTTTCATAACCGGAATAGGCTTGAATCACGTACCAGCGTTTTACTTGCTCTGTCATTACTTCTTCTGTCATTTTTTATCCTCTCGAGCCAGTGAACCCACTGATCGCCCACAAGAAAAAGGCATCCACACCCCATAAAATCATCGCAGCAATCGCGACCATTACCATCACCACTATCGTGGTTTGAATCGTTTCTTGACGAGTCGGCCATACGACCTTACGCAATTCTGTTCGTGCACTCTTGATAAAAAGCCATGCATTCTGGCCTGAAACCGTTGTAAAAGCTAATCCCGTCAAAACTGCCAGAATTAAAATCCCAATAGCGGCTCTTAAAGACCAAACCACCTGATCGAAATGGTAATTGGCATAAATAGACGCCATCAAAATAATACCGATACCGATCCATTTGGGCATATCCAGTTTTGGATTCAATGCACTATTTTTTGAATTCATAACCACTTACCGCTCACCATTTACTTCGGTTTACACCCTGCCAATTGGCAGGCTAGGAGGGACTCGAACCCCCAACCCGCGGTTTTGGAGACCGCTACTCTACCAGTTGAGCTACTAGCCTTCATTTGCGTAGGTCGGACTGCGCTTTTCAGGCCCGACAACTCATTGTTAGGCCGAGCTACGCTTGGCACTAACCTACATTTTCCACACGAAAATAAAAACCCACACCCCAAATACACATCGGGGCGTAGGTTTATACCCTAACTGAATAAATTATTCAATGATTTTAGTAACGACACCCGCGCCGACGGTTCGACCGCCTTCACGCACCGCAAAACGTAACCCATCATCCATCGCAATCGGTACGATTAACTCAATCGTCACTTTCACGTTATCTCCCGGCATAACCATCTCTACTCCCTCC
>CAIQCE010000001.1 GCA_903870185.1 uncultured Gammaproteobacteria bacterium | reverse complement strand
TTTTGAAAAATTAGATAAAAGACTATTGCTTGAGGCGAAAGAGGCGGCTGTTGCTAAATTGAATGGAGGAGATGCAGGATTACGAAGACAACCGGCTCCTCCAGCAGGCTTAATACTGGCTTTTACTCAACTTTTAAATCCTGGTTTGGTAAATAGATCTCGTGATCGGCGTGATCCTGAGTTAGAAAGAGCTATAGCGGCATCTCTTGCTGATACAGGAGTGCGTTCACCGGCCCCAACTCCTGCTTTAGTAATAACGGCTGACCCCTATCAAACTCGATTAGATGAAATTGCCGTTTATCGACAAGAATTGGCTAAAGAATTACTTTCGCTTTTTTCTTTATTTAGCCGAGGCACTAAGGGTAAAAAATATAGATATTTTGATGAAGTTGATAAAGCAGCTAAGAGACTTCATGCAGTGAAACCCGAATTAGTCGTTTCTGAATTATTTAACCAGGCTATTGCTGAGGTGAATAGTCAAAAGCCCATGGAAAGTCGAGCTGTGAAGGCGGGGTTTTTTAGTCGTAGAGCAGCTCGATTGCTTAATGAGCTGACAGCTACTGTTCAAGCCCCATCTCCAACTGCTTAAACTTTTGGTACCAGGAACGTACCGGGTACGTTCCTGGTACAGGCTTCGCCCAGGATTGTCGGGCTCGCCCTGCGTAGAGTTCATCAGGTATTTTAGCTAAATGCCAATGCAGGGCTTAGCGCCGACCTACGTTATTGATAACAAGCCGTGGAACGACGAATTGGGCTTTCGATTTTTCCTTTACTTATCAACCCAAATGGTTACTATTCGGACATCATTAGTTTTAGGAGTGACACATGCATTTTGTCGATGAAGCGAATATCAGCGTGACAGCCGGAAAAGGTGGGGATGGCTGTATGAGTTTTCGCCGCGAAAAATTCATTGAGTTCGGGGGGCCGGACGGCGGCGATGGAGGAGATGGAGGCAGTATTTTCCTAATTGCTGATGCATCGATTAATACTTTGGCTGATTTCCGTTATTCCCCTCACGTTAAGGCCGATAGTGGCAGACAAGGCATGGGTAGCCAATGTACAGGTAAAAGCGGAGAAGATTTACGGGTTCGAGTCCCATTGGGCACCACAGTTACCGATTCAGATACAGGTGAGTTGATAGGGGATTTGATTAAACCTGGTGATGAGTTGTGTGTGGCCAAAGGCGGTTGGCATGGATTAGGCAATCTTCGATTTAAGAGCAGCACTAATCGAGCGCCTCGCCAGTTCACTAAGGGCAAGCTGGGGGATCACCGTATACTCAAGCTGGAACTTAAATTATTGGCTGATGTAGGGCTCTTAGGTTTGCCTAATGCGGGTAAATCAACCTTGATCCGCTCAGTTTCCAATGCAACCCCCAAAGTAGCTGATTATCCTTTCACGACTTTGCATCCTAATCTGGGAGTCGTATATGTAGAAGAGAGTCAGAGTTTTGTAATTGCCGATATCCCCGGTTTGATCGAGGGGGCGGCTGAGGGTGCTGGGTTAGGAATTCAGTTTTTAAAACATCTATCACGAACCGCCTTATTGTTGCACTTAGTGGATTTAGCGCCTATTGATGGCAGTGATCCTACTCATAACATTGAAGTCATTACGGAAGAATTAGCTAAATTCAGCCCTGAGCTTTTGTCTAAAGAGCGTTGGTTGGTGTTTAACAAGATCGATCTTTTGTCACAAGAAGAGGTTGATGAGCAAGTTAAGACTATTCTTGAGAAAATCCGTTGGGAAGGCCCTGTCTATCAAATTTCTGCTGCTAGCCGTAAAGGTACTCAGGAGCTTTGTTATGACTTGATGAAGGCTTTGAGTGAGAGAAAGCGGTTAGAATTGGAAGCTGGGGAGTCGGATATAAAATAATGTAGGGTGGGCAAAGCAACGCATGCCCACCAGACCATCGTCCCGCGACTTGTTCGCGGGATCCAGGCAAAGAAGCGCAATTACGCGTTTAGATTCTTAACTCGACGATTCAAACGGCTTTTAAGGCGAGCTGCCTTGTTAGGATGGATAATACCTTTCCCAGCCATTTTATCGATCATGATTTTGCTTGCATCGAAAGCAGCTTTAACCTGGTCTTTAACACCGGCTTGAACCAGTTTCACTACCTTTTTGATAGAAGTACGCATTTCAGAGCGTTGGCTGCCATTATGCAGTGCTAGTTTAAGATTTTGACGAGCTCGTTTGATTGCTTGAGGTGAATTAGCCACGACTTATAAACTCCTGAAATACTAAATTGGTTATCGGACGCGACAATATGCCGATTAATGATCATTTTGTCAATGTTCTATCGATCTTTTTCAATAATTTGCTAAAGGTACCCGGTACGTACCCGGTACGTAACTGGTACCGGTGTATAAAGCTGTGGATAAGTTCTTGATATAATTTACTGGTAGGGTGGTTTTGAATTTGCCATAATGCGATTCACATTGATTTTAACATCCCAATAAGCCTCAAGATGAGCCAAAAATTACTGAAATCCACTTATACCTTTGCCGGAATGACCTTGATCTCTAGGGTCTTGGGATTTGTTCGGGAAATGATTTTAGCTCAGGTTTTTGGCGCGAGTATGGCCTTTGATACTTTTGTAGTGGCTTTTAGAATTCCCAACTTGATGAGAGTTTTATTTGGTGAGGGTGCTTTTTCCCAGGCCTTTGTACCGATATTATCGACCTATCATGAGCAGAAATCTCCTGAAGAAACTCGGCTTTTTATTAATAGAATCACTGGGAATCTCGCTTTAGTTTTATTGATTGCTGTATTGGTTGGTGAGCTCGCTGCACCTTGGGTCATTGCAGGTTTTGCTCCAGGTTTTACGGAAGACCCAGTTCGCTTTGATTTGGCACAAAAACTTTTATATCTGACCTTCCCTTATCTATTTTTTGTGGCATTGACAGCGCTTTCGGGAGGGATTTTAAATACATTCAATCATTTTGGAGTGTCAGCATTTACCCCAGTGGTGTTGAACATCGTGATGATTTTAAGCGCGTGGTTTTTAGCTCCTCATTTGGATCTACCTATCATGGGATTAGCTTGGGGGATACTGATGGCGGGGGTGGCTCAGGTTTTGATGCAAATCCCTTTTCTAATTCGAATCAAGCAACTGCCAAGGCCTGAGGTCAATTGGAAAGACCCGGGCGTAAAACGAGTTTTAAAACAAATGGTGCCAGCACTGCTAGGGGTTTCAGTGGCGCAAATCAGTCTCTTAATTGATAATTTTTTCGCTTCATTTTTACCGACTGGAAGCATCTCTTGGTTATATTATTCTGATCGATTAATTTATTTACCTTTGGGGGTGATAGGGGTGGCATTAGGGACAGTGGTTTTGCCTCAACTTTCTCGTCATCATGCTCGAAATTCAGAAGATGGATTTTCACATACTTTAGACTGGGGTTTGCGTTGTGTTTTGATGGGTGCTATGCCTGCTGCGATTGGGCTTTGGGTGCTGGCCGGCCCTATTTTAACAACTTTGTTGCGTCATGGGGAATTTAGTAATCATGATGTATTAATGACGGCCAAGAGTTTGATGGCATTTTCTCTGGGATTGCCCGCGATGATGTCCGTTAAAGTCCTCGCCTCAGCTTCTTATGCTCGCCATGATATTCGAACACCTTCTCGAATTGCAGTGGTAGTGCTATTAATCAGTGTTGTTTTTATTTTCTTTTTAATTAAACCTTTTCAGCATATGGGGCTTGCTCTGGCCACCTCCTTATCTTCGTGTCTCAATGTTTTGCTTTTGCTTTTTATCATGCTAAAGCGTAAGACCTACAAACCTCATTCAGGATGGCTCGCTTTTAATCTTCGTATTTTATTGGCCAGTATGCTGATGTATTTCTCGCTTTATTATTATACGGGCGATGTGTCATCGTGGTTATCAAGATCGACGGGAGTTAACGTCATTTATTTATTAATCGCTTTAACGATAGGCACACTTTCATACTTCCTCAGTTTATGGTTGAGTGGAATGAGACCTCGCCATTTTAAATTGCCAAAAGATGAAAATTGAGATGCAACTCATTCGTGGGCTTAGTCATATCCCGCCTTTAGCGCATTCAGTTGTAGCGATTGGTAATTTCGACGGAATTCATTTGGCGCATCAGGAAATTTTAAAGCAACTCAAAGTACTTTCTCAACAACACCAAGTTCCTTCTGTATTAATTATTTTTGAACCCACTCCCGCTGAATATTTTCTTAAAGAAAAAGCACCCGCTCGATTGATGCGCTTACGTGAAAAAATATTGGGATTAAAATCTTACAACATCGATTATGTTTTGTGTTTAAAATTTAATAAAGAACTCTCAATTTTAAGTTCAGAATTATTTATCGAAAATTTATTGATTAAAAAATTAGGTATGAAAGCAATTATTATCGGTGATGATTTTCATTTTGGAGCTGCTCGTCGAGGCGATCTGAAAATGCTTTCAGAATGGGGTCTTCAAGAAGATTTTGAAGTTCAAGTCTTAAAGGATTTTAATTTTAATCAAGGAAGAGTTAGCAGTACTCGAATTCGTGAGGCGCTGTTACAAGGTGATTTGAATTTAGCGAAAGCATTATTAGGTAAGCCATATAGTGTTTGTGGAAGAGTTTCACATGGCCACCAACGGGGTCGAAGTATTGGTTTTCCAACCGCCAACATCCATCTTCATCGACAAAATGTCCCTATCAGCGGTGTATTTGCTGTTCGAGTTTTAGGGTTGGATAAAATCTATAATGGTGTTGCCAATATAGGGGTTCGTCCCACGGTAGATGGTTCGAATCGCATTTTATTAGAGGTGTTTATTTTTAATTTCGATCAAGTGATTTACGGCCACTATGTGGAAATTCAGTTTCTTCATAAGTTGCGAGATGAGCAACGATACAATGATTTTGAAGCACTGCGAGCTCAAATTGAAAAAGATGTATTAGAGGCAAAGGCTTATTTTTCTACTTTGAAATAAGCCTTTTTTGCCAATCTTATATTTTTAATCTTGCTGTGCTTTCGCTTAAGTCTTCTTTAGCTGGTCTACGTAAGGGTAAGCCCATCCGACCCCTTCTCTCAGAAGTTGATTCATCTGTGCAATGTCCATTCATCTTATAAAGTATTTCTTCATCTCTTTCTAGGGTCGTAGGAATTGCCAGTTTCTTAATTAAATTGTGAAAATCAAGGGCAGCCTTTTGATGTGTTTTTAAAAAGAAAAGTAAAGTGCCAAAAGCTCTTTCCAGTAGTTTTGGATCCCTGGTTGTTTTCATCAATTCGCTATATGATTTTTCCCAATGTTCGCGAATTATCCTATAGGTCATTCTGAGCTCTCTCTTATCTTGAGATAGAAGAAAATTATTTTCTAATAGCATTGAATAAGGTTCTTTTGATAAATCATCTAAAAATTCATCAGTAAATTCCAGGCGCAAGAAATCCCCATGTTCTAAGTTAAAATCTTCGAGCTCTCTTCGGAGTGCTGCAAGGGGATAAAAAGTGCTGGAGTCGCCTGTCACTTCAAAATCAAAAAAGCCTAAGGCATTTAAGAAATCCATCGGGCAATATGTCCTGTCAGCATTTGGGATTTTGACATCTGTTATAATAATGCCGCCATTAAATGAAATAATTCTACTGCCAAATAATGCCGTTGTTTGAGCCAAAGCTTCTTCTTTTGATAAAGGTCTTTCAGCTGCTTCACTGGCTATTTTAAGGCTTAATTTTAATCGACGGGCTGCAAGTGCTTTTGCATCTCTGCGTGCTGACCGAGCGATTTTTCTAGCGCTGATTGATTCAACTGATTCCGCCTTGTGTGCATGCTCTCCAGCTCCAGAACTTACTGCAGTAGCCGCAATAGAGGCTTCGGTGAAATAAGTGGTGGATTTAGAGGCAAATAAAGTTTGGCTAGACTTAACTTGAGATGCTTTTGTCGTTATATCTGCTGAGCCTGAATAACCTGCACCTGCACTTGTAGTTTCTTCATTATCTTCTTCAGCATCTTCAGGCAACCTCAAAAGACGCATTTCTGAAGCGGCTTTTCGTCGTTCCTTAGCCTCTCTATCAAGGCGCGCACTTCTTTCAGCAGGTGTTTCTGTTATGGAAGGGCTGGGTGCTCGAGTTGATGATGCAATTGCAAAGCCAGAAGGGCTAGTTGGGCTTACAGCAGGATCGCGTGGGCTCGCCGGTGAAGCTGCCTTGGCGGGGCTTAGATCCTTAGTTCTTGGGTCATCTATAGGTGATGTTTCGAGAGCTCTCAATCCTGAGGAGTTTTCTCGAGGTTTTTCAAGTGAAATTCCTGTGCTAGCCGCCGTATCTGCCCCGTCCCCAGGCATTATTGGTAAGCGAGGAGGGGAGAGATGTTTGTAATCAGTAGAGCCAGCGGGGGTGCTGTTTCGAGGAGGGGTGACGGATCTGGTCATAGCGTTCTCATGGTTAAAAGTAATTATTAGAATGAGTAAAATAGTAAATCAATATTAAGGAAATCTTAAGCTGGTAAAATTTAGATCAACCGATGGGTAGGGTTCAGGGGGCCTTAATATTCCCTTAAGATCATCTTGATAGAATTAAAAAATTAATAAAATTAAGGTTGAGGCAGTGACTCATCAGATGAAAGTATTTTCACAGCCAGCGCAAGAAGCTGTTCAGGCGGCGCCCACACAGGTTGCTTAGGTTAAAAAAAGATCAAACTACCAATTTTTCAAAAATTGGTAGTTAATTGGTATTTGGAACAGTGAGTGTTTTTGTAGGTTGGTGCCAAGCGTTAGCGCGGCCCAACAAAACAACATATTCTTTTCAATAAACGGATAAAAGAACGGGATTGTTAGCCCGCGCTGCGCTTGGGGCTAACCTACGTAATAGATAGTACCGCTGTAAGATCTAGACGTTGGGCCGCACCATGCTTGGCACTCACCTACATTATGGTTACAATGGCGCATCATCCATTTTGATTAAGCCAATTCCCATGAAAGATTATAAAGATACCCTGAATCTGCCTAAAACTGACTTCCCCATGAAGGCCAACTTAGCCCAGCGGGAGCCTCAGATTTTAGACTCTTGGAAGGCACAAGGCCTCTATGAACGGATGCGTGAATATGCTCAAGGTCGACCCAAATTCATCTTGCACGACGGCCCCCCCTATGCGAATGCTAGGCCTCATTTGGGAACCGCTCTGAATAAAATCTTGAAAGACATGGTGTTAAAATCCAAAACCTTAGAGGGCTTCGATACGCCTTTTATCCCTGGTTGGGATTGCCACGGTTTGCCGATTGAGCTCAATGTAGAGAAAAAATTAGGGAAGGCTGGCGATAAGGTTACTAATGCGGAATTTAGAAAAGCTTGCCGTGAATATGCCGGCAGTCAAGTGACTTTACAGAAAGGTGACTTTGAACGTTTGGGTGTTATCGCCGATTGGGACCATCCCTATCTCACCATGAATCGCGATTATGAGGCTAACACGGTTCGTGCATTGGCGAGAATTATTGAAAATGGTCATTTGCAACGAGGGCATAAACCCGTTCATTGGTGCATCGATTGTGCTTCAGCTTTAGCCGAGGCAGAAGTGGAATATCAAGATAAAACCTCCACTGCGATCGATGTGGCTTTTATGGCGCAGACCCCCTCCTTAATTCTTTCTAGATTTGGTTTAGAGGCTTCATCAATCTCTGAAATTATTGTTCCGATTTGGACCACGACGCCTTGGACATTACCCGCTAATCAGGCCGTTGCTGTTAATGCGAAGCTCTACTACGTCTTGGTGAAAGTTCAGTTAGCAGGCCATGAAAAATACTTGGTGATTGCTGAGGAATTATTGTCTTCTGTCCTAGAGCGTTATCAAGTCACAGAACATGAAACTTTGGCCGCAGTCGAAGGGGCTTTGTTGGAGCATTTGCTTTTGCATCATCCTTTTGCTGATCGAGTGGTGCCTATAATTTTAGCTGAGCATGTGACCACCGATGGTGGAACTGGTAATGTGCATACGGCTCCTGCTCATGGACAAGACGATTATTTGGTGGGGCAAGTCTACGGTTTGGATTCAGTGAGTCCTGTGAATTCTAAAAGTTGTTTTGTATCAGGTACTCCTTGGGTGTCGGATCAACATGTTTTCAAAGCGAATCCCATTATCGTCGAGAATTTAGAAAAAACCGGACATCTTTTACATCAAGCACCGATTCATCACAGTTACCCACATTGCTGGCGTCATAAAACGCCTTTGATTTTTAGAGCGACTCCACAATGGTTTATCGGAATGGATCGCAGTGGTCTACGAGCGAAGGCTTTGGAGTCGATTAAGTCAGTGGAATGGCTGCCGGATTGGGGGCAGCTGAGAATTAACAATATGATTGCCCAACGTCCCGATTGGTGTATTTCTCGTCAGCGCGCTTGGGGAGCTCCTTTGCCGTTTTTTGTGCATCACGAAACAGGTGAGTTGCATCCTCAAACTCCAGGGTTCCTCGAGAAAATTGCTAAATTGATGGAAGCAGGTGGGCTAGAAGCTTGGTATGAATTAGATCCTGTTGAATTATTGGGTAGTGATGCTGAAGATTATGAAAAATTATTGGATGTTCAGGATGTTTGGTTTGATTCTGGTGTGAGTCACTTTACCGTACTGGAACGCCATGCGGGCATGCATCCACCAGCGGATCTGTATTTGGAAGGTTCCGATCAGCACCGAGGTTGGTTTCAAACATCCCTTTTGTCTTCTTTGGCGATTCGTAATGAGACTCCTTTTAAAGCCGTTTTAACTCACGGTTATGTAGTGGATGCCAAGGGCAAAAAGATGTCTAAGTCCATCGGGAATACGATTGCGCCGAGTGATGTGGTGCAGCAGATGGGTGCCGATGTTTTGCGACTTTGGGTTTGCTCCAGCGATTATCGGGATGATATCAGTGTTTCCACCGAGATTTTAAATCGTAGTGCTGATGCTTATCGGCGATTGCGAAATACGGCTCGATTTTTATTATCCAATTTATCTGATTTTGATCCAGCGGTTGATTTGGTAGCCGCACAGGAATTACTGGCATTGGATTATTGGGCTATCGAGGCTGCACAACAATTGCAGTCTAAAATCATTGAGGCTTATCAGACTTACCAATTCCAACATATTTATCAGCTAATCCATAATTTCTGTACGGTAGAGATGGGAAGCTTTTATTTGGATATCATCAAAGATCGTCAATATACGACTCGATCAACTGGCTTGCCACGTCGGTCGGCTCAAACGGCGATGTTTTATATTTTGGAAGCTTTGGTTCGTTGGTTAGCACCTATCACAAGTTTTACGGCAGAAGAGATTTGGCGGCATATGCCAGGTACGCGTGCGGAATCTGTGTTTTTAACCGAGTGGTACCAGGCCTGGCCTAGTGAAGTCGCGGGTCAGCGAATTGAAAGCAGCTATTGGGCTTGGTTTATGGAAGTTCGTTCCGAAGTGAATAAGGCTTTGGAATCGAAACGCAATGCGGGTTTGATTGGATCTGCCTTAGAAGCTGAAGTAGTTTTATATGCGGAGTCGGATCTTTATGCCGAGCTCAGTGTATTAGGCGATGAGCTTCGATTCGCATTGATTACTTCCAGTGCTCGAGTCTTGCCTGAAGGGGAAAGAGATTCAGAAGCAGAGCCAACTGGCATCACGGGGCTGTGGGTGAGTGTTAAGCGATTAGAGGCTGCTAAATGTGTGCGTTGTTGGCAACATCGTCCCGATGTGGGAACACATTCTGATGATCCAGGGCTTTGTGGGCGCTGTGTAGAGAACGTGGTGGGCGAAGGGGAAAATCGCTGTTTTGCGTAATGACTTTGTTTGATTTATAGTCTTTATTCGAGACTCTGCTATTGTGACTGATGGGTTCAGTAATTAAAGGGAGGTTAATGATGCCTCATGATTTAAGTCAGCTAGAAAATGCATTGAACCATTTCATTACTCAAGGCCAGGATCGCCAAGCGGTGATCGAGCAGCTGCATCGCCTCTATGTCAATATTGCTCAACAAACAGGTGATTCAGTCATCAATGCACCTCAACGAATTTGTAATGATTTTTACAAATTATTGTCTGAGATTGATTGGCAAAATTATTCAGTTGAACAGCTCGAAGTTCTGGATCAGGACTTTTCTCGGGGAGACCCCATTCAGAATTTATTCGCCCGATTCCTTCGTTCCCAATTACCCCAGCCAGAGCCCAAAGTAAAATCCGGTATTGCGGAAGCTAACGAGAATCCTGGAAGATGGTGGAAGAAATCATTTGTTCAACTCTTGAAGGAGCGATTATCGAGAAATCGGTTGCAGTCGAGGGGGTTATTATCGGAGCCCAATTTTAGTGATTTAAAATCGACTATTTCGGTTTCACAGCTGCAGTCTCATTTGCCGAAGCCTCCTGCATTTTCGGCTAAAAAAGAAGAGAAAAATACCTCGAAAGGGGGGTTCAAACGTTTCTCGGATATAGGTTATGAGGATTTTAATAGACCGGATTCATATTGATATGGTCAGATCCTGCGGACACACCCTATAACTCGATCCCCGCCTGCGCGGGGACGACGAGTTGGTCCCAAGCGCGACAGCGCGGGCCAACATGATAGCGTTAGGTGCATGCTTATTACTTAACCCGTCGTCCTCTGGCTTAATCAAGAGGATCCAGGAAAATCGAATCAGGGCATAAAATGAACACGCCGATGTGGAGATATACTAACTATTTTTAAGAGATACCCTTAATACTTTCTTCATGTTGTTGTTCTATACTGACAAAGTTAAAAGTCTCAAAAAAGGTAAAAGCCATGCGAACCCCTAAAGTAATGCCAACTGCTGAAGCAGCATTTGAAGCCATTACAGCCAAAATTTTGGTGGGAAGCAATCCTTCTGCTTCTGAGGTCCGGGGTTTTCTGGCCGCAATAGCTTCTTTATTTAAAGAAGCACAGTCTGAGCTACCTCAAAATTCTTCTAAGGATATTGATCTCGCTCAAGCAGTGATAGAAACCTTTCGTGAAAAACTAAAATTATTTGTTGACCATAATTTGGAAACTTTAACAGATGTTCAGCTTAGAAGGATAGCCGATGGGTTAGCAGATATTCGAGATGTATATGGTGCAGAAATAAATCGTATTGCTTATATAATCGATAAGATGTTTAAGAAGGAAAAGTATTCAGAATTAGTGGATCCTATCACTCAAGATTCTGTGTCTTTCTCTTATTTCACTGAGTATTATGTGCACAGGTTGGTTGATAGAAATCCAAGTTTAAAATCAGAGAAGTCAAAGCTAAGATTGTCTTGTAAACCAGAGATACGTATATTACCTCGAGACGACAAACTGATTCTTATGAAATCATATACCGAGGGTGATTCCATATTAAACCGTAGGAGGTCGTTGGCAATAGCTGAATATCAATTCCAGCCAACTAATAATAGAATATTATTAATATTTTGCTGCTTAGCCGTAGCCGCTACTTTGTTTGTAGCGCTTAATGTCTTAATCCCAGGCGCAGGTGCTCTTCTAGGTTTAGGTTCAATGATGGCCGTGATGGGAGTCGCAGCTGCTGCTAGCTTAATGTTAATCTTGGCTCTAGGGGCGGCAGTTGTTACTAGTGTTGTCGTTAAAGCTTGGTGGAATCATCAAAGTTTAAAAGAAGTCTTTATAGAGGTGAAAAACGTTTTATTAGAATTCTGGAAGACTAATTTTGTCAGAAAGGTCCCCTCAGAAAATGCTGAAGAGGGTGCCCTACTATCGGCTCAACCTGCGCGGCAGGGTCAGGGTATTGCTGATTATTCTCAGGCTCACTCTCATCATTCTGGTGATAGTCCTGCACCTAGTGTTAGTCCAACACCTAGTGATAGCTCGGGTGTGGAATTGATAAATTTTTCAGAAGAGCAGGCTGATCATTTAGAGCCAGTTTCTGGCAGTTATATAACAATGGGGAAGAGAGTAGGCAGTGGACAACTTTAAAGCTCTAAAAAATCTAAAATGGTTATGGTTGAGTGGTTCGATTGTTATCCTAGACCAGCTGACAAAGTTTATGATCCAAATCCATTTGCATGCCTATGAATCGATTTCTGTATTGCCATTTCTGAACTGGGTCCTGAGTTACAATCAGGGGGCGGCCTTTAGTTTTTTGGCCGATGCGGAGGGGTGGCAAACCTATTTTTTTGAGGGGCTTTCTGGGGTTGTTATAGTAGTGCTTTTAGCTTGGCTAATTAGGCTGCCTCTGCATTCTAAGATTCAAGCTTTTGCCCTGAGCTTAATTATCGGCGGTGCGTTAGGCAATCTTTGGGATCGAATTCATTATGGTTATGTCGTTGATTTCGTTGATGTTTGTTATCGCCAATGGCATTTCGCGACCTTTAATTTGGCTGACTCGGCGATTAGCATTGGGGGAGTGTTGTTGGCTCTCTCTTTATGGCGGAAGTAGGGTTAAGTGCATCTCTATAAATTAGTTATTTTGGTGCCAGGCTCCGCTAGCACAATCTATAACCAATTGAATAAATCAATTAAGGTGCCTGGCTCCAAAATTCCATTAAGTCAAAATATCAAATTTCTAGAGTTGCCCTTAAATTATCAGCTTTTTTAGGCTTGTCATTTTTCAGAAAGCCGGTATCATTTGGGATCTTGTCGATTGGGCCGTTAGCTCAGCTGGTAGAGCAGCGGACTTTTAATCCGTTGGTCGATGGTTCGAATCCATCATGACCCACCAAACCGCGCAAACATAGTACACCGAAGTGGGTCATTAGCTCAGCTGGTAG